>NZ_JBBMMC010000009.1:0-242526 GCF_037936805.1 Nocardioides epinepheli
ACACACCGAACACGCGGAAAGGCCCTCTACCCACCCCGCCACGCCGAGCTGTCACCAACCTCCCTACCCACAACAGCCAGCGAGCGCCGACGAAACCCCGGCAACCGACTGCGCAACTCTCGTGGTGCGATGCTGCGATCCGTTGATCGACCGACCTGGGTGGTGGGTGGCCGCGCGCGGGCCGCGCTACTCGCGTTTCCGGGGTCGGTTGCGCCCCGCCGGAGGTTGAGCAAGCGAGCGCCAGCGAGCGCCAACGAAACCCCGGCACCCCTCACCGCCCAACTTCCCGAGAAGGCCGACTAGAACACACTAGCGAATCCGCGTCGGACGAGGTAGAATCAGACATGGCCGCCACCACCGACACCGGGACCGGGCACCCGCTCGCGGTCCTGGTCGCGCGGTTCAAGAAAGACCTCGCCGGCCACGTCGACACCCCCTTATGGAGCCTCGACGCCGACGACACCGCTGCCTTGCTGGTCGACCTGTCCGAAGTCACCGCCAGCCTCGCCGAGCTCGAGGCCCGCATCCTCACCCAGGCCGAGGCGCTCGACCTGCCCGGCACGATCGGCGCCCGCACCACCAGCGCCTGGCTCCGCCGTCTGGTCCCGATCACCCCCGGCCACGCGCACCGCACCACCCGCCTCGCCCACGAGCTCGCGACCCACGAACAAACCCGGATCGCGGCGGCCGAGGGCCGGGTGCTGCCCGACCAAGCCGCCGTGATCGTTGCGGCGGTCGACGAACTCGACCCCGAGCACCGCGACCTCGCCGAGAAGCACCTCCTCGCAGAAGCCGCCCACCACGACGCGAAAGCCTTGAAGATCCTCGGCCGCCGCATCCTCGAAGTCATCGACCCCGCCCGCGCCGACGCACACGAAGCCCGACTCTTGGAAGCCGAAGAAGCCCGCGCCCGGAAACACACGACGTTCGCGATCTACGACGACGACCAAGGCCTCACCCACGGACGGTTCACCCTCCCCGCCGCCCAAGGCTCGATGCTCCGCAAAGCCCTCACCGCACTCGCCGCACCCAAACACGTCCGCGCCACCGACGGCGCCGGCTCGTACGACTACGCCAAGCCCACTCCACAAAGACTCGGGCAGGCCTTCGCCGAATACGTCGAACGGTTCCCCACCGAGAAGCTCCCCAAGACCGGCGGACTCAACGCCACCGTCATCGTCACCATGCAACTGGAAACACTGCTCGGCGGACTCGAAGCAGCCCACCTCGACACCAGCATCGACATCTCACCCAGCCAGGCCCGCCGCCTCGCCTGCGAAGCCGGGATCATCCCCGCCATCCTCAACGGCAACAGCGAGGTCCTCGACCTCGGCCGCACCCGCCGCTTCCACACCCCAGCCCAACGCCTCGCGATCGCCCTCACCCAGCAGCACTGCCAAACCCCCGTCTGCGACACGCCCGCGGCGTACTGCCACACCCACCACACCCACTCCTGGCAAGACGGAGGCGACACCAACACCAAAGACGCCCGACTCCACTGCCCCTTCCACCACCACCAACTCCACGCCACAGGTAGTGAGCATCCGATGCGGACGTAGCCGGCGACGTCACTTCGCGGTGCTGCGCGCCATTCGCTTGGAGATCGCGGTCCACACCGGGGTCGGGAGGATCCGAGCCAGCTTCATCAGGACCGCCATCTGCCAGGGGAAGACGATCTCGGTACGCCCGCGCTCGAGGCCGTCGGCGATCGCTCGGGCCGCCTCCTCGGGCTCGACCATGAAGGGCATCTTGAACCGGTTGGACGCCGTCATCGGGGTCCGGACGAAGCCGGGCGCCACCGTGGTCACCACGACGCCGCGACGCGACACCGCGGCCCGCAGCGCCTCCATCAGGTTGATCTGGGCGGCCTTGGTGGCGCCATAGGCCTCCGACCCGGCGAGACCGCGGAAGCCGGCAACGGAGGCGACGGTCACGATCTGTCCCGATCCCACCCGCACCATCGGCGGCACGACGACGGCGAGCACGTTGTTCAGCCCGAGCAGGTTGACCTCCACATGCTGCTCGAAGACGTCGGCGTCCCAGGTGGCGGCGTCGAACTGCTTCCACAGCCCCGCGCACCAGACCATCGCGTCGATGCCGCCGAGCGCGTCGCGCACCTGCGCGGCCGCCGCCTCGACGGCGTCACGGTCGGTGGCGTCGAGGGGAACCGCCGACATCGTCGTGCCGGCGACCTCGGCGAGCGCGTCGGCGTCGCGTGCGCTGATCGCCACGTGCGCACCGCGCTCGACGAGCACGCGAGCTAGCGCCGCCCCGATCCCGCTACTGGCGCCGATGAGCCAGAAGCGTCGTCCGGCAAGCTGGTGGTGGCTCATGCAGGCACCTCGTCGGTAGGTCGGGTCAGGCGGATCTGGGCGACGTCGAGATAGCCGGCGGCGAAGCCTGCCTCGCAGTAGGCCAGGTAGAACTCCCACTTGCGGCGGAAGGTCTCATCGAAGCCGAGCGCGTCCACCCGGTCGGCAGCGGCCACGAAGGCCTCGCGCCAGCGGCGCAGCGTCTCGGCGTAGTGCAGGCCGAACCGGTGCACATGGTCGGCCTGCAGCGTCGTGGCGGATGCGGCGACCTCCTCGATCGCCCGCAGCGACGGGATGAGGCCGCCGGGGAAGATGTGCTTCTGGATCCACCCGTAGGACCGGCGGGTGGCTCGATAGCGGTCGTGCTCCATCAAGATCGCCTGGATCGCCACCGTGCCGCCGGGTGCGAGCATACGATCGAGGGAGCCGAAGTAGGCAGGCCAGAACTCCTCCCCAACCGCCTCGATCATCTCCACGCTGACCACAGCGTCGTAGGTTCCACGCACCTCGCGATAGTCGGCGATCCGCACCTCAACCGAGGCGTCGAGACCGGCCTCGCGGATCCGGCGACGGGCAAGCGCCGCCTGCTCGTGCGAGAGCGTGATGGTGAGCACTCGGGCGCCACGCATCGCGGCTCGGATCGCCAGCGTTCCCCAGCCGGTGCCGATCTCGAGGACCGAGCTGCCCGGGCCGACACGAGCCAGATCGAGGATCGCATCGACCTTGCGCTCCTGGGCCGAGACCAGATCCTGGCTCGCCCACCCGGTCGCGTCGTCGAAGAGCGCGGAGCTGTAGCTCAACGAGTCGTCGAGGAAGGTCTCGAACAGATCGTTGCTCAGGTCGTAGTGGGCCTCGATGTTGCGGCGCGAGCCCTCGGGCGAGTTGCGGTGCCGCAGCGGGATCGGGCGATCGACCAGGCCCCGGAGCCGAAGCAGCGCCGGCGGTACGGCACTGGACATCCGCTCGGCGAACGGAAGCAGAGCGGCGGCGAGGTCGGTGCCCGCATCGACCTGCCAGTCGCCGGCCATGTAGCCCTCCCCGATGCCGATCTTGGGGCTGGCGGCGATTCGGGCGAAGAGCGCGTCGGGACGGATCATCTCGATGGCCGGCAGGGAGTCGTCCTGGTGACGCGTCCACCACGAGCCGTCCGGCATCCGTACCCGGACCGGCACGCGCTCGAGTGCCGCTCGCACGACCCGGCGGGCGAGCGCGACTCGTGGTCCACGGGCCTCGCCGCGATCGGTGGCGGGAAACGTGTCCAGGCGCTGGGCGCAGGCGGTCATCGAACCGCCTCCTCCGAGTGCAGGGGCCGCGGCCGCACAGGGAGCCGGCCGAGCCACAGCCGGATCCCGTGCCAGCGGATCAGCAGGCTGACCCGCTGGGTCATGAGGAAGTGCCGGGCCGCGACCCGAGCGAGCCGGGAGGCCGTGGCCGCCCGCGGTGTTCCGGTGACATACGCCGTCATCACACGATCACCCTCTCGCTCCAAGGTGATGCTCAACCTCACCCTGGAGGAGTACAACCCGACCGAGATCCGGTACGTGCCGCTGGTGTCGTTGAAGGGTGAGACATAGAAGGCCTTGTCCACCTCGCCGTGCCCGTCGGCATCGAGGTCGACCAGATAGGCATGGCGCTCGCCGTAGGTGTTGTGGACCTCGAACACGACGGCCTTGAGCGTCGAGTCCGGGTCGAGTACCCAGAACACCGACAGCGGGTCGAACACGTGCCCGAGGACTCTGGCGTGGGCCAGCATCAGCACGCGGTCATCGGTGTCGAGCTCGATGCCGCGTCCGGCCAGCCACCGCTTGAGGTCACCCCTGATGCCGCCACCGAGCCGGCCGCGGTCGAAGTGGTCCCGGGCGTCGAATCGAGCCAGCCAGCTCAGCGGCCACCGATAGCGCGGGATCTGGTCGAGGTCGACCAGCCACTGGTAGTGGTCGTAGACGAACCGGTGCTTGACCGGATGATGCCGCGTGTGGCCCACCGTGCCGACCACGAGAGCGGGCAACGGGGGGAGGTCGACGGCGGCCGGGACGGGCGCGGGATCGCTGGAGGTCGAGCTGGAGGTCGAGCTGGAGGTCGAGGCGGGGGTGGTACCCGCCTCGGGCGCGAGGGTCACCAGGACACGCCCAACGCGCGGGCCGCATCGACGCCGGAACGGCACCCGTCCTCGTGGAATCCCCACCCGAGGTGCGCGCCTGCGAAGGCGAGCCGGTCCCCACCGGCCTCGCGCAGCCGCTCGGCGGCCCGCACCGCCTCCGGCGTGAAGATGGGATGGTCGTAGTCCATCTGCGCGATGACGGCGTCGGGGTCGACCTTGTCTGAGCCGTTCAGCGTCACCAGCAGGTCGTCGGCGGTGTCCAGACCCTGGAGGCGGTTCATCCAGTACGTCACCGCCACCGAGGCGCGGGCGTCGTCGGTCCCGCAGGTCGTCACGTGGTTCCAGGAGGCCCGCGCGGCCGGGCGGCCGGGCAGCAGGGAGCTGTCGCGATGCAGGACGGCCTCGTTCGTGGAGTACCCGATCGCGCCGAGGTCCTGCTTCTCCTCGGGGGTGGCGTCGGCCAGCAGCTCGAGCGCCTGGTCGGCGTGGGTGGCCAGGACCACCTGGTCGTAGGTCTCGATCGACCCGTCGCGGGTGACCACGTCGACGCCGTCGGGGTGACGCCGTACGGCGACGACCGGCGCCTCCCTGCGCACGTCCGGAAGCCGCTCGGCCACACGCTCGACGTAGGTCCGGGATCCGCCGACCACGGTGCGCCAGGTCGGCGAGCCCGAGACGCTCAGCATCCCGTGGTGGTCGAGGAACCGGAACAGGTGCCGCGCCGGATAGGCCAGGGCGTCGGCCTCGTCGGCGGACCAGACGCAGGACACGAGGGGCACCGCGAAGTGCCGCACGAAGTGCTCGGAGTAGCCCAGGGAGGCGAGGAAGTCTCCCCACGTCGTCTCGTCGCCCTCCGACTCCAGGACGCGCCGGGCCGCACGGTGAAAGCGCGGCACCTCGGCGAGCATCCGGATGAACCGGGGATCGCCGGCTCGCCAGGGCTGGGCGAAGATGCCGCGGGCGCCGCGGCCTCCGGCGTAGGAGAGCCCGCAGGTGCTGCAGGTGATGCTCATGCTCATCTCGGTGGGACGAGTCTCGACTCCGAGGTCGGCGAACAGGCGCAGCAGGTGGGGGTAGGTCCGCTCGTTGTGGACGATGAAGCCGCTGTCGACCGGCACCGTGTCGCCGCCGGCGTCCGTGGCGCTCACTGCGACGTCGTGGGTGTGCGCGTGACCGCCGAGCCGCGTGTCCGCCTCGTAGAGGGTCACCGCCCGCTCGCCGTTGAGGACGTGCGCCGCGCTCAGGCCCGATACTCCCGCGCCGATCACCGCCACGGTTCGCCGATTGGTGTCGCCCATGCCCGTTCCCTTCGGTAGGCGGAGCAGCCATTGCCACTCCCGATTCGAGACGTTAAGGTGTTTGTATCAGGTTTGTCAAAGGTTAGGTTAAGCTTGTGAAGCTGGTCCGCACGGTGAACTCCCCTCGGCCCGCGGCCGAGGTCTACGTCTATCTGGTGGACTTCACCACCACCGAGGAGTGGGAGCCGGCCACGGAGAGCACCACGCTCGTCGCGGCCGCCCCCGGAGGTGGCGACGGCGTCGGCGCGAAGTACCGCAACCGCACCCGCTTCCTCGGCCGGACGACCGAGCTGACCTACGTCGTGGAGGAGGCCGACCCCCCGAAGCGCATCCGGCTACGCGGGGAGAACAAGACCGTGATCGCGAAGGACACGATGACCCTGGTCCCCACCACGTCCGGGGGAACGAGGGTGACCTACCAGGCCGAGTTCGAGTTCCGGGGCCTGGCACGGTTCGTCGCGCCACTGCTGGCGCCGGCGCTCAAGCGTCTCGGGGACAATGCCCAGCGCGGCATGGAGCAGGCTCTTGCCTGAGCGAGCACGTGTGATGAACTCGATGAGGTAGCTGGGAGGAGTATGTACACGATCAAGCGGGCCGCCGAGATGGTCGGCGTCAGCGAAGCGACCCTGCGGGCGTGGGAGCGACGCTACGGAATCGGCGCGACCCATCGGACCGAGTCGGGCTATCGCCTCTACGACGAGGCGACGGTCGGCTCCCTCACCACGATGCACCGTCTGATCGAGTCGGGGTGGGCGGTGCGTGCTGCGGCCGACGAGGTGCTGCACCAGGCCTCGCGGCCCGGCCAACCCACGCCGGAGCCCCAGGCGAGCGGAGTTCTCGAGCGTGACACGGCGGAGTTCATCCGGGCCGCCATCGACCTCGATCCACACACTCTCGACATCGTCTTGGACCGACGGTTCGCCGCCACCACCTTCGAGTCGGTCGCCGACGACTGGCTGCTGCCCACCCTGGTCGCGCTCGGCCAGGCCTGGGAGCGCGGCGAGGTCACCGTGGCCGGCGAGCACCTGGTCGCCGGCGGCGTCCAGCGTCGGCTCGCCGCCGTCTACGAGGCGGCCGGCGAGAACGCCCTGGGGCCACGCATCCTGGTCGGCCTCCCCGCCAAGTCTCGACACGAGCTCGGCCTGCTGGCGTTCGCGACCGCCGCCCGCCGGCACGGGCTGTCCACCACGTGGCTCGGCGCCGACGTCCCGCTCAAGGACTGGAGCACCGCGGTGGAGGCCATCGGTCCGACGGCGGTGGTCCTGACCGCCTCCATGGACTCCGACCTAGCAGCCCTCGAAGCCACGGTGGCCCAGCTTCGAGCCCAGGACCCCGGGCTGCTCATCGCCGTCGGCGGGGCCGCCCAGGATCTCGCCCCGCCCGAGTGTGTGCGCCTGGGGCATTCGGTGGGTCCGGCCGTCGTCCGACTGACCGACCTCCTCACCTCGCCGGCCCGGGCGCGGGCCCGGGCGAGCCGCTGACCCACCAGGCTCGAAGGTCACAGGCCTCGGAAGCGCTCCACCTGCTGCTGGACCGCCGCCTGGATTCGGTCGGCCTCCTGGAGGCCGGCCCAGTAATCGGGGTGGACCCCCTCGAAGGTCGCGCGCAGTGCGTCGAGTCGCCGGGCCAGCGCGTCGAGGTCACGGCCGACGGCGTCACCGCCGGGTCGCGGCTGGTGGGTGACGAGGAGCTGGGCATCGCGCAACCGGAACCGGACCTTGCGGAGCAGCTCCTCGGGGTCGGCCTTGACCGCTCGCAGCGCGTTGAGCCGCTCGGCGGGGGCATCGACCAGGGCACCGGCCTCGTCGAGGGCGGCACGGGCCTCGTCGATCAGCCGCAGCGGCAGCGCCCACTCGGCGCCGGCGTCGACGAGACGATCGAAGTCGTGCAGCTTTCCTCGGGCCAGGCTCAGGGCCTGCTTGACCCGCTCGCCGACGTCGTCGACATCGCGCCAGTTGCCGAGGCTGAACTCGCGGCGCAGCACCGCCATGGTGTCCGGTATCCGCTCCATTCGTGACTCGATCGCCTGCGCCTTGGTGCTCAGCGAAGAACGGCGGGTCCGGGCGTGCGCGACGCGCTGGGGGTAGTCCTCGGCCAGCTTCTCGGTCTCGACGGCGAGCGACTGCAGCTCGGCGACCGCTTGCTCCAGCGCCGGGAACCCGGCGGCCGGCGCCCAGTCGTTGGCCGCGACAGCGGCGGCGCGAGTGCGCGCCAGCAGCCCGTTGAGCTCGGGCACCTCCAGGCCGGAGTCGCGCAGCCGGGTCGCGGCGGCCGCGACCCGGCCGGCCAGCCCCGCGGCGTCCTCCTTCATGGTCCGTCCGCGTTGGACCTGCGTGCCGATGCGGGTCAGCTCGGCGTCGTAGTCGTTGACGACCTGATCCATGGCGGCGGCCTGCTTGGCCAGCCGCGGCCCGATGTCGGCGTAGGCACGATGGGCCGCGCCGAGCCGGTTGAGATCGAGCGACTCGTCGAACGGGTGCTGGTCGAGGACGTCGAGGTACTCCAGGATCAGCTTCTCGGCCTCGGCGTCGAGCACCCGGAACCGCGGCACCAGTCCGGACGCCGCCGCCCGCTGCGGCAGATAGGCCTCGAAGCTCTCGACCATGCCGCGCAGGGTCCGCTGGGAGCTGTCGAGGTGTCGGAAGTCCTCCATCAGCTGGTCGAGCGCCTGCTGGGTCGCCTCACGCTGCGAGGGAGGGCGACGGGACACGCTCACATCCTATGAGGCGCCACCGAGCCCCTCTCCCGGGGCCGAAATGAACGCTGACCCGTCAGCTATAGCGGACGGGTCAGCGTAAGGACGACGGTGACCCGTCAGCTATGGCGGACGGGTCAGCGCACGAGGGGGTCACACGTGGAGGGTGTGGTCCTCGTCGGCGTGCGACTTGTTGTAACGGATGCTGGACCAGACGGCCACGGCGATGAAGCCGACGCCGATCAGGCCGATCACGACCTCGGGCGCGTGCCAACCGGGCGAGATCAGCAGCAGGAAGGCCAGGGCCGCGATGGCCCAGTGCGCACCGTGCTCGAGGAAGACGTACTCGGACAAGGTCCCCTTGTGGACCAGGTAGATCGTGATCGAGCGGACGTAGAAGGCACCGACACCGAGACCGATCGCGATGATGATCGGGTCGGAGGTGATCGCGAAGGCCCCGATGACGCCGTCGAAGCTGAAGCTGGCGTCGAGGAGCTCGAGGTAGAGGAACAGCGAGAACGCCGCCTTGCCGGTGGCCTTGACGACCTGCCCCTTGGCGCGCGCCGCCTCGGCCTCCTCGCTCTCGTCCTCGTCGTCGAAGCCGCCGTCGAAGAAGTCACCGAGGCCGCCGACGAGCAGGTACAGGATCATGCCGAAGATGCCGGCGGCGAGCATGTCCGAACGGTGCTCGGGGAAGGCGTAGCCGAAGCTGAAGAGCACGATGAGGCCGACCAGCGGCGAGATCGCCGGGAACGCGGCCATCTTGGAGAACAGCCGCTCCAGCGGGCCGATCCAGTGGTGCTCCTTGTCCTCGTCGAAGATGAAGTCGAGGAAGATCATCAGCAGGAACATGCCGCCGAACGCGGCGATGAGGGGACGGGCCTCCTCGAGGATGTAGCCGTAGGTGCCCGGCGTGTGCGGGTCGCCCTTCTCCAGGGCGAGGCGCCAGGCCTCCACCGGAGACAGGTCGGCGGTCACGAACACGATGACCAGCGGGAAGAGCAGCCGCATGCCGAAGACGGCGATGAGGATGCCGACGGTCAAGAAGATCTTGACCCAGAACTCCGACATCCGGACCAGCACCTTGGCGTTGACCACGGCGTTGTCGAAGGACAGCGAGACCTCGAGCACGATCAGGATCGCGGTGATCGCCAGCCCCGTGGGGCCGCCGTACCAGAGCGCGGCCGCCAGACCGATGAGGGTGATGAGGAACGACCACCGAAGGGTCTTGATCAGCTCCACGAGTACTGCTTTCTCATAAGCGGTGCGGCGGCCGGGTGAGTCCCCGGCCGCCGCACCGTCGTGTAGGGGTGGGTCAGAGGTTGACGCCGTAGTCGCGGACGATGCCCGCCAGACCCGAGGCGTAACCCTGCCCGATGGCGCGGAACTTCCACTCGCCACCGTTGCGGTAGATCTCGCCGAAGACCATCGCGGTCTCGCTCGAGGCGTCCTCGGAGAGGTCGTAACGGGCCAGCTCGGTGCCGTTGTCGGCGTTGACGACGCGGATGAACGCGCCGGTGACCTGGCCGAAGTTCTGGCCGCGGGCGTCGGCCTGGTCGATCGAGACCGGGAAGACGACCTTGTCGACGTCGGGTCCCATGCCGGCGAGGTTCACGTCGACGACCTCGTCGTCGCCCTCGCCCTCACCGGTGCGGTTGTCGCCTTGGTGGACGACGTTGCCGTCGGGCGAGGTGAGGTTGTTGTAGAACACGAAGTGCTGGTCACTGACGACCTTGCCGGCCTCGTTGCACAGCAGCGCCGAGGCGTCGAGGTCGAAGTCCTGACCGGTGGTGGTGCGCACGTCCCACCCGAGGCCGACGATGACCTTGTTCAGACCGGCGGGGCCGGCTTCCTTGGTGAGGGAGACGTTTCCGCCCTTGGACAGGCTGACGACCATGTGAACTCCTTGTGTTCGTGGCCCGGACGGACCACGGGATCGATGCGGTGTGGTGATGCGTACGGGTTTACAGCGGCAAGACTACAAATGGATGGTCAAACCGCCACCCCGCGGGCTCGGCGCGCGTCGATCACTTGGACCCCGGAGCCCACTGCAGGCCCCAGCCGTAGGCGTTGTCGAGCTCGGGATGCCCCCCGACGTAGCGCACCTCGCGCTGGACCGAGAAGTCGCCACCGGCGTTCTCCAGCAGCGCGATCGCGCACATCCGCGCCTGGTTGCTGCTCGCGTCCAGGCGCACCTCGACGGTCGGTCCGGACGTCGGGAACAGGGTCACGACCCCGTCCGCGGCGGCCCAGTTCGGCACGCCCTCGTAGATGAACGCATAGACCAGCACCCGCCGGATCAGCCCGAGGTGGGCCAGGTCGACGAACAGGTTCTCGCCGTCGCGGTTGGCGCCGGACCGGTCGTCGCCGTCGAGCCAGCAGATCGGGCTGCCGCCCACCGAGTGCTGGCCGCGCAGGGAGTTCCCGAGAGCCTGCACCGCCCCCTTCGAGCCGTCGACGAGCTCGTAGAGGCAGCCCAGGTCGAGATCGACGCCGCCGCGCCCGCTGCTCCGCTTGAGGAAGCTGGCGCCGGCGCGGCTGCCCTGGTTCCAGTTCAGGTTCACCCGCAGCCGGCCGGCGTCCGAGACCGCCTTGGTGAGTGAGACGCGCGGGGCGGCCGGCGTCAACGAGACCTTGGTGGCGCCACGATGACCCTTGACGGCGTCGTAGCGGCTCGGGTCGAACGAGTCGTCGGGCATGCCTCATCCTCCCCCGCCGAACGATCGCGGCGCCACCCGCCGTCCCAGCCACCGCGGCACCCGCCTGCGCCACCCACTGCGGTCACGTCAACGCGCCCGCCTCCTTCGGAGCGTGCGGCGCCGCGGTGTCCCAGTCCAGCGGCGCGGGCCGTACCGGGCGTGGCCGGCTCGGCCACCAGGCCCGCTCCCCCAACAGCGCCAGCGCCGCGGGCAGCAGCACCAAGCGGATGATCGTGGCGTCGAGCAGGATCGCCACGGCCAGCCCGACGCCCATCATCTTCATCTCGAGCATCGAGAGGGTCGCGAAGATCGCGAACACCGACACCATGACGGCGGCGGCGCTGGTGACGACGCCGGCGGTGTCGCGAATCCCCCGTTCGACGGCCACGCGGGTCGGGAGCCCGTTCGCGACGTGCTCGCGGATCCGGCTGACGACGAACACGTGGTAGTCCATCGAGAGACCGACGAGCACCACCATGATGAACAGCGGCAGCCAGTCGATCGCGTAGCCCGGCGTGGTGAAGTCGAGCAGGTCCGCGCCGACACCGTGCTGGAAGACCACGACGAGGAAGCCGAACGCGACGCCCACCGAGGCGAGCGTGAGCGCGGTCGAGAGTGCGGCGATCACGATGCTGCGGAAGTTCACCAGCATCATCACGAACATCAGGGCGAGCACGAAGCCGATCACCAGCGGCAGCCGGCCACCGAGCCGGTCGGCGAAGTCGAGGCTCTCGGCGGCTCCGCCGCCGACCACGACCTCCGCGCCGAGGTCCGCGCCCGGACCGTGATCGAACGCGGCGGGCACCAGGTCGGAGCGCAGGTCGCGCAGCGCCTCGTCGACGCGCTCGTCGGACTCGTCGTAGGGCATCGCGAGGTGGAGCAAGGACGTGGTCCGATCGTCCGAGGTCTGCACCGCCTCGCCCGACTTCTCGAACCGGCCGGTCCCGACGGCGTCCCGCTCCAGTCCGGTCAGGACGGCGCTGACTCGGTCGGCGTCGTCCGGGGAGGCCTTCACCACGACGGTGGCGACCGCGCCCTCACTCGGGAACGCCGTGGTGAGGGTGCGCATGGTCTGCACCTCGGGGATCGAGGCGGGCAGCGTGTCGAGGTTGCTGGAGTGGATGCGCAGGCTCAGTGCCGGAAACGCCAGGGCGACGACGGCGAGACCGGCGAGCACCAGCGCAATAGCCGGATGCCGCAGCACCGGCGCCAGGATGCGTCGGCTGAGCCCACCGCGACCGATCCGGCGGTTCAGGCGCCACAGCAACGGCACCCGCGGCCGGTCGACCCAGCGGCCGAGCTTGACCAGCACCGCCGGGAGCACGGTGATCGAGCCGAGGACCGCCACGGCGACCACGACGATCGCGCCGACGGCCAGGCTGTTGAAGATGACATCGCCGACGAGGAACAGGCCGCTCATGGCCGCGATCACGGCTCCGCCCGAGACGAGGATCGAGTGCCCGGAGGTCTCCGCCGCGATCTCGACGGCGTCCACGGTGCCGTGTCCGGCGGCGCGTTCCTCGCGCTCGCGCTTGAGGTAGAACAGCGAGTAGTCGACTCCGACGGCCATCCCGATGAGCACGATCATGCTGGTCACGCTGGGCTCGGCCGGCACCAGCCGCGAGAGCGGACCGAGCAGGCCGATCGTGGCCGCGACGCTGGACGCCGCGAGCAGGACCGGGATGCCGGCCGCGATGAGGGCCCCGAAGGCCACCAGCATGAGCACGAGCGTGATCGGCAGGCTGATGCCCTCGGCCGAGGACAGGTCGTCCGCGACCCGCTGGTCGATCGCCGCGCCGAGGGTCACGTCCCCGGCGACCCGGACGACGACGTCCGGGTGCTGCTCCTGGACGGCCGTGGTCGCAGCGTGGAGTGCGTCGGCCACCCGGTCGCCGTCGTCGGCGGCATCGCGGGTGAGCTGGACGGGCACCAGGAGCGCGGAACGGTCGGGGCTCCACTGCGGGCCGGCCACGCCCGCCACGCCGTCCACGCCGACGAACCGGGTGGCGACGTCGTCCGCGGCCCTCTCGGCCGCGTGCTGGTCGAGGTGGGCGGAGCCGGCTGAGGTGATCAGGACGTTCTCACGGTCGGGCTCGTCGAGCCCCGCGGCCACGACCAGCGCGTCGGCGCGACCGGAGTCGCCGAGGCGGTGGTCGGCCTCGGTCGCCTCGTGGATGGAGATCATCGATCCCAGCGCGATCGCGGCGGCCACGAAGGCCAACCACGCTCCGATGGCGCGCCAGGGATGCGTCGCGCTCCACCGGGCCGCGCGGCGCGGGAGCAGGGTCAGGGGGTTGCTCACAGCGGTACTCCTCGAGGTGGAAGGGCAGCTCGTCGACTCGGACGCCTCCAACCTCGCGCCTGAGCGCGCCGTGATCAGGAGCGCAGACACCCCGGATCGCAGTGGTGCTAGCACCACTGCGCCGACGCCGACAGCGCACGAGAATGGGGCCATGACGGAGCCGAGCCGCCTGCGCCTGACGGGCTACGCCGCCGCGCAGCTCCTGCTCGGGATCCTCGCGCTGGTGCTGTTGGTGCTCACCGTGATCGGCGGCGCGCTCCTGATCGTGTGGGTCGGCGCCCTACTGCTGGCGGTGGCGCTGCCGTCCACCCGCGCGATCGCCGGCTGGCAGCGGCAGATGGCCGCCGACGTCCTGGGGGTCGAGGTGCCGCGCCCCTACCGACCTGTGCCGCGGCGGCCGCTCGCGGCGCTCGCCGCGGTGGCGCGCGACCCGATGACCTGGCGGGATCTGGGCTGGCTGCTGTGGGCATCCACGCTCGGCTGGATCATCTCCCTGCTCTGCGTGCTCGAGATGCTCGTGGCGGTCTGGCCCCTGTGGTGGTTCACCGTGCGGCCGAAGATGGAGATCCGCTCGCAGATCGACCTGTGGTTCCTCGCACCGGGCCGTATCGAGAGCCTCGAACGCCGGGTGCGGGTGCTGACCGAGACCCGCGCGGACGCCGTCGACCACGCCGCGGCCGAGCTGCGCCGCCTCGAACGCGACCTGCACGACGGGCCGCAGGCCAGGCTGGTCGCGCTGTCGATGAGCCTCGGGCTGGCCGAGCAGGCGATGGGCTCGGATCCGGTGCTCGCCGAGAAGCTGATCGGCGAAGCCCGGAGGACGGCGTCGGCGGCGATCGGCGACCTGCGCTCGGTGGTGCGCGGCATCCACCCGCCGGTGCTCGCCGACCGCGGCCTCGGCGGCGCCGTGGAGGCCCTCGCACTCGACATGGCGCTGCCCGTCCGCATCGAGGTCGACCTGCCCGGGCGCCCGAGCGCACCGGTGGAGTCCGCGGTCTACTTCGCGGTCGCGGAGTGCCTGGCCAACCTCGGCAAGCACTCCAGAGCCACCCACGCCACCGTCGACCTGCGTCACGACGGCGAGCGGCTACGTGTGATCGTCGCCGACGACGGGGTGGGCGGCGCCGATCCGAGCGCCGGAACCGGCATGCTGGGGATCAGGCGGCGCCTGGCGTCGTTCGACGGCACGATGGTGGTGACCAGCCCACCGGGTGGGCCGACCGAGATCCTCCTGGAGGTGCCGTGCGACTTGTCCTCGCCGAGGACCACGCCCTCCTCCGCGCCGGGATGACCCAGCTGCTGGAGGCCAACGGATTCACGATCCTGCACTCGGTCGCAGACGCCCCCACCCTCGCCGAGGCGCTCGCCGATCCCGACGCCGAGGCCGCCGTCGTCGACGTCCGACTTCCGCCGAGCCGGACCGACGAGGGGCTGCGCGCCGCGATCGACGCACGCGCCCGACGTCCGGGCTTCCCGGTGATGGTGATCTCGCAGTACGTCGAGCAGCTCTACGCGCGCGAGCTCCTCGCCAGCGGCCACGGCGCCGTGGGCTACCTGCTCAAGGACCGGGTCTCCGATGTGGCGGAGTTCGTCGACGGCGTCCGGCGCGTCGCCGCGGGTGGCACCGTCTTGGACCCCGAGGTGGTCGCCGCCGTCCTCGCCCGAGGCGGCGAGGAGCCATTGGAGCGGCTCACGCCACGCGAGCGGGAGGTCCTGGCACTGATGGCCGAGGGCCGCTCGAACGCCGCGATCGCGGCGCGGCTCACGGTCACCGACAAGGCGGTGGCCAAGCACATCAACGCGATCCTCACCAAGCTCGACCTCCCGCCCGCCGACGACGACCACCGGCGGGTCCGCGCCGTGCTGGCCTGGCTGCGCATGTGAGCGTCAGCAGCTCGGCGCGGTTCGTCGATCTCCTGCACGGACGGCCTCGCCCACCTAGCCTCGTCGCAGCACCTCCCCCCACGATCTCAGGAGTCCTTCGATGCTGCGCCTCAAGACCGCCCTCGCCGCGATGGCTGTGCTCGCTGCCCCGCTGACCGCCACCGTCGCGCTCACCCCAGCCAGTGCCGACGCCGCGGCTGCAGGCGGCAAGTACTACGCCAACTGCGACGCTCTGCACCGCGACTACCGCTACGGCGTCGCGAACAGCGCCCGATCCGCTGCCGCCCAGGTCCGTGCAGGCTACGGGCGGCCCTCGACCAGCAAGACGGCCAAGGCCGTCTACCAGACGAACCGCTCGCGCCTCGACAGGGACAAGGACGGCACCGCCTGCGAGACGTCCTGAGCCTCACTCGCCCGAGACGGTGGTCCCCTGACCGGCATGGGTCTGAAAGGGTCACCGGGTGAGCACCCCACGCACGACCTCCCCGACGACGTCCCGCACCCGCTCCCAGGTGATTGGCGACGGCGTCGCCTGGCTGGCCCGCTGGAGTGGCCGCTGGATCCTGATCGCGGTGGCAGCCATCGTCCTGGGCCTCCTGGTCGGGCGCTTCTGGAGCATCCTGCTACCGGTGGCGCTGGCGCTGCTGGTGGCCAGCGTCCTCGAGCAGCCGGCCAGGTTCTTGGAGAACAAGCTGCGATTCCCGCCGGCGCTCGCCGCCGCCGCGGTGATCCTCGGCTCGCTGGGCGCCCTGGTCGGGATCGGGTTCGCGATCGCTCCGGCGGTCGGCGACCAGGCCGTCGACATCGTCGACAAGGCGTCCAAGGGCCTCCAGGAGCTCCAGGACTGGGTCCAGAAGCAGGACTTCGTCTCCCAGGACCAGATCGACGCCGGCATCCAGGCGATGCAGGACCGGCTGAAGAGCAGCGGCGACGCCATCGCCTCCGGAGTCCTCACCGGTGTCGGGGCGGCGACGTCGGCGACGGTCACCCTGGTCATCACCCTGATCCTCACGTTCCTGTTCCTCAAGGACGGGCGTCGCTTCCGTCCGTGGGTCCGGCACGTGGCGGGTCCGGGCGCGGGCGACCACCTCGTGGAGGTCATGGGCCGTGCCTGGTCCACGCTGGGCGGCTACATCCGGACCCAGGCGATCGTGAGCGCCGTCGACGCCGTCCTGATCGGCGCCGGCCTGCTCATCGTCGGCGTGCCGCTGGCGATCCCCCTGATGATCTTGACCTTCCTCGGCGGCTTCGTGCCGATCGTCGGCGCCTTCGTAGTCGGCGCACTCGCCGTCCTGGTGGCCCTGGTCTCCAACGGCTTCGGTGCCGCGCTGATCATCCTCGTGGTGATCATCGCGGTGCAGCAGATCGAGGGCAACGTGCTCTCGCCCTGGCTGCAGGCCAAGAGCATGCAGCTGCATGCCGCCGTGGTGCTGCTGTCGGTGACGCTGGGCTCGACGCTGTTCGGCATCACCGGCGCGTTCCTCGCGGTGCCCGCGGTCGCCGTCGGCGCGGTGGTGCTGCGCTATCTCGACGAGGTGATCGCGGCCCGCACCGGCGAGCCACCTCCGTACGAGGACGCCGAGTCGGACCCCGAGTCCGAGTCCGACGCGAAGTCCGGCTCGGCACCGGACGGCACGGCGACCGCGACCGACGTATAGCGCCGGTCGACGGCCGCGGTGGGTCAGCCCTCGAGGACGGCGAGGGCCGCGGCCCGCGCAGACGCCGGGTCGGTCGCGGCGAGAGCGGCCTCGGCGGCCTCGAGACAGGTGTCGTGGGTGACCGAGGCGAGGCGGGCGCCGACCGGCTTGGCGGCGGCCGCGGCCATGGAGAGCGAGGTGATGCCCATGCCCACCAGCACGCAGGCCAGGATCGGGTCGGCCGCAGCCTCGCCGCACACGCCCACCGGCTTGCCGGCCTGCTGACCGGCCTCGGCGGTGATCGCGATCAGCTGGAGGACGGCCGGCTGCCACGGGTCGGTGAGGTGCGAGAGGTCGGTCGCCATCCGGTCGGCCGCCATCGTGTACTGCGTGAGGTCGTTGGTGCCGATGGAGAGGAAGTCGACCTCCTCCAGCATCTGGTGGGCCAGCAGCGCGGCGGAGGGCACCTCGACCATCACGCCCGACTTCAGGCCACGCTCGCGGACCTGGGCGGAGAACTCCCGCGCCTCGGCGACCGTCGCGACCATCGGCGCCATCACCCAGGTCTCGGTGCCGCTGCTCTGCGCCGCCGCGGCGATCGCGTCGAGCTGGCGCTCCAGCAGGCCCGGGTTCCCGAACGAGAGCCGCAGGCCGCGGACGCCGAGAGCCGGGTTCTCCTCCCCCGGCAGGGTTGCGTACGCGACCGGCTTGTCGGAGCCGGCGTCGAGGGTGCGCACCACCACGTAGCGGCCGCCATCCTGCGCCCCCTCTCCCCCGAACGCGTCGAGCACCTCGCCGTAGATCGCCGCCTGCTCCTCGACGGTCGGCTCCTCGGAGCGGTTGAGGAAGGACAGCTCGGTGCGGAACAGGCCGATGCCCTCCACCGGACCGGTCGCCGCGGCGCGGGCCGACTCGCCGTCGGCGACGTTGGCCAGGATCTTCACGCGGAAGCCGTCGGAGGTGCTGCCCGGACCGGTCCAGGCATCGAGCGCCTCTCGGTCCGCGGCGGCCGCGGCGACCTTCTCCCGCGCGTCGTCGGGGTCGGCGTCGAGGACCACGCTGCCGGTGGTGCCGTCCACCAGGACGTCGGCGCCGGTGGCGATCTCGAGAACGCCGGCCGCACCCACGACACACGGGATGCCGAGCTGGCGGGCGATGATCGCGGTGTGGCTGGTCGGGCCGCCGCGCTCGGTCACTAGGGCGAGGATGAGCTCGGGGTCGAGGCCGGCGGTGTCGGCCGGCGCGAGATCCTCGGCGATCAGGACCGAGGGACGGTCGGGGGCCGGGACGCCCGGCTCGGGCTCCCCGACGATCCGGGCGACCAGCCGCTTCTCGATGTCGCGCAGGTCGGTGACCCGCTCGGCCATCAGGCCGCCCATCTGGGTGAACACGCCCGCGAACTGCTCGACGGCGGCAGCGACCGCCTCGAGGATCGGCGCACCGTCGCGCAGGTTCTTGCGGACCGCGCCACGCAGGCCGCGGTCGGTGGCCAGCCCGGCACTGGCGTTGAGCACCTCGGCCGCCGCACCGCTGGCCCGCGCCGCCTTCGCCGTGAAGCCCTCCGCGACGGCGGCCGCGGCGGTGTCGTAGGCCTCGAGGGCGGCCTCGGCATCGGCGAACCCGCCGTCGCCGAACCCGCCGACGGCGTCCTTGGAGACCTCCCCCCGGGCGAGGAGCGCGGGGCCGTAGCCGACCCCGGGAACTACCGGGGTGCCGATGATCGGCTCCGCCCCGGACTGGGCTCCGGACTGGGTTGAGGACTGTGCTGAGGGCTGGGCTGCGTCGGTGACCACAGTCACAAGTTACCCATGCCGCACCCTTGACAGTCAACACATTCGGGCATAAAACAACATAAGCGCAGATCCGGAGGAGGGCGCCGTGTACGCCGAAGAACGACAACAGGCCATGGCTCGGTCGGTCGCCGAGCGACGCCGGGTCTCGGTCGCCGAGCTTGCCGAGGAATACGACGTCACCACCGAGACCGTACGCCGGGACCTCTCCCAGCTGGAACGGCTCTGCCTGGTCCGGCGTGTCCACGGCGGCGCCGTGCCCGCCGACGCGCTGGCCATCACCGAGGCGGCCCTCAGCGACCGAGACCGCCTCCACACCGATCTGAAGGACCGCATCGCCAAGGCGGCGCTCGCGCTGCTTCCACCGAGCGGCTCCACGATCATCCTCGACGCCGGCAGCACCACCTCGCGCCTGGCCGGGGCTCTCCCCCACGATCTGCGCGTGGTCGCCTTCACCCATGCCGTCCCGGTCGCGGCCCGGTTGGTCAACCTGCCGCTCGTGGAGGTCCACCTCCTGCCGGGACGGGTGCGCACCACAACCCATGCGGCGGTCGGGTCCGACACCGTCGCCGCCCTGGGAGCACTGCGCGCCGACGTGGCCTTCCTGGGCAGCAACGCCCTCAACGAGTCGCACGGCCTGTCCACCCCGGACCCCGACGAGGCCGCCACGAAGCGGGCCATCGTCGGCGCCGCCCAGCGAGTGGTCGCCCTGGTCGACTCCACCAAGATCGGGCACGAGTCGGCGATCCGGTTCGCCTCGCTGGCCGAGGTCGACACGGTCGTCACCGACGACGGCATCGAGGACGCCGATCGCTCGATGCTCGAGGCGGCCGGCGTCGAGGTGGTCGTGGCATGAACTCGGCAGCCACTCCGGCCGGAATGGGCCGCATCGTCACCCTCACCCCCAACCCGAGCATCGATCGCACGATCATGCTCGACGGGCCCCTCGTGCGCGGCTCGGTGCAGCGCGCCGACTCCTCGTTCTTCCAGGCCGGCGGCAAGGGCGTCAACATCTCCCGCGCCTGCCTGGCCGCCGGCGTCTCGACGACGGCGGTGCTGCCGGCCGCGCCGGAGGACCCGTTCTCGCTCGAGCTGACCGCGTCGGAGATCCCCAGCCGGCTCATCGCGCCCGACGGCATGGTGCGGGTGAACCTCACGATCACCGAGCCGGACGGCACCACCACCAAGCTCAACAGCCCCGGCGCGGTCGCCACCCCGGCGACGCTGGAGGCCCTCGCCACCGCACTCCACGACGCCGCCACGGACGCCGCGTGGGTGGTCCTCGCCGGTTCGCTGCCTCCCGGGGCGCCGGCCGGCTGGTACGCCGAGCTCGTGGGCGACCTCCGCACGCTCACCAGGGTCGCGGTCGACACCAGCGACGAACCGCTCACCGCGCTGGTCGCACAGCTCTCCCCCGACACCGCGCCGCATCTGATGAAGCCCAACGGCGACGAGCTCGCCTCGTTCACCGGTGCCGACGCCGCCGAGCTCGAAGCAGATCCGCGGGCCGCGGCCGCCGCGGCCCGCACGCTCGTCGACGCCGGCGTCGCCGAGGTCCTCGCGACTCTCGGCGGTCACGGCGCGGTGCTGGTCAACGCCGAGGGCGCCTGGCACGCCACACCGCCCCCGATCGACGTCGTGAGCACCGTCGGCGCCGGAGACTCCAGCCTCTTCGGCTACCTGCTGGGCGGGCTGCGCGGCTACGCACCCGCCGAGCGGCTCGCGCTCGCGGTCGCCTACGGCAGCGCTGCCGCGTCGTTGCCCGGAACCACCATCCCGACCCCCGAGCAGACCCGCCCCGATCTCGTCGTCGTGCGCGACCTGGCGACTTCCACCACCGGCACCACGACCGACACCACTGGAGTGTGATCTCGATGAGCGATCTCATCACCCCCGCCCTGGTCCGACTCGACGTCGACCTCGGCACCGACAAGCACGAGGTGATCCGCGCGCTCGCCGGGATCGTCGGCGAGGCCGGCCGGACCGACGGGCCCGACGGCGTCGTCCTGCTGGCCGAGGACGCGCTCGCCCGCGAGGCGAAGTCGCCGACCGGCCTCAAGGACGGCATCGCCATCCCGCACTGCCGTACCGAGGCGGTCCAGGAGCCGACGCTGGTCTTCGCCCGGCTCCAGCCGCCGGTCGACTTCGGCGCCAAGGACGGGCCGGCCGACCTCGCCTTCCTGATCGCCGCGCCCGCCGGTGGCGACAACACCCACCTGCAGATCCTCACCAAGCTCGCCCGCGCGCTGGTCCGCAAGGACTTCACCGACGGCCTGCGCGCCGCGGCGACCCCCGACGACGTCGTCGCGCTGGTCTCCGGCGTCCTGGCCGACGCGCCGAAGCAGGCGCCCAAGCACGCCGCCCCGGCCGCCGAGTCCGGAACCGAACCGGCCGCAGACCCGGCGGCCGGGCCGGCAGCGGCCCCCGCATCCCAGCCCCCGCGGATCGTCGCCGTCACCGCCTGCCCCACGGGCATCGCCCACACCTACATGGCCGCGGAGGCGCTCGAGGCCGCCGCGGAACGCGCCGGCGTCCGGATCGACGTCGAGACGCAGGGCTCGGCCGGCTCGACGCCGCTGGCACCCGAGACGATCAAGGACGCCGACGCGGTGATCTTCGCCGTCGACGTCGGCGTGCGCGACCGCGGCCGGTTCGCCGGCAAGCCGCTGGTCTCCTCCGGCGTCAAGCGGCCCATCGACGACGGCGACGCGATGATCGCCGAGGCTCTGAAGTACGCCGCGGACCCGAACGCCCCGCGTGTCGAGGGCAGTGGCGAGGGCGGCGACACGACGGCCAGCAGCGGCGCGAGCGAGACCTGGGGCGGGCGCACCCGCCGGGTCCTGATGACCGGCGTGTCGTACATGATCCCGTTCGTCGCCGCCGGCGGTCTGATGATCGCCCTGTCGTTCCTGCTCGGCGGCTACGAGATCACCGGGCCCTACGGCGACATCGCGGTCAACAACACGCTGTTCGACCTGCCCGACCCGCAGGCGCTCGGCCTCGATCACGCGCTCTTCGGCTGGGGGCTCTCGGCCTACCTCGGTGCGCTGTTCTTCATCATCGGCAAGACCGCGTTCATGTTCTTCATCCCGGCGCTGGCCGGCTACATCGCCTACGCCATCGCCGACCGTCCCGGGATCGCTCCCGGCTTCATCGTGGGCGGCCTGGCCGCCAACATCTTCGCGGTCGCCGACGGCGAGGGCGTCCAGCTCCCGGCCACCGGCTTCCTGGGTGCGATCGTCGGCGGCGTCCTGGCCGGTCTCATCGCGCACTGGATCGCCGGCTGGAAGGTCCCGGCCTGGGCGCGCGGCCTGATGCCGGTGCTGGTGATCCCGCTGTTCACCTCGGTGATCGCGGGCATGCTGATGATCGTCGTCTTCGGCCGCCCGATCGGGTGGCTGATGGACCAGCTCACCAACGGCCTGTCGGACATGAGCGGCAGCTACGCCATCCTGCTCGGCGTCATCCTGGGCCTGATGATGGCCTTCGACATGGGCGGCCCGCTCAACAAGGTGGCCTACTCCTTCGCCGCCGCCGGCGTCGGCGGGGCCTCGCTGGCCACCGACGCACCCGAGCTGAAGATCATGGCGGCTGTCATGCTGGCCGGCATGGTCCCGCCGATCGCCCTCGCGCTGGCGACCGTGCTGCGCCCGGGGCTCTTCAACGCCGCCGAGCGCGAGAACGGCAAGGCCGGCTGGCTGCTCGGCGCCTCCTTCATCACCGAGGGCGCGATCCCGTTCGCGGCCGCCGACCCGCTGCGGGTCATCCCCGCCATCATGCTCGGCTCGGCCGTCACCGGCGGCATGTCGGAGTGGCTCGAGGTCAGCGTGCGCGCTCCCCACGGCGGCATCTTCGTGCTCTTCGCCGTCGACAACGTGCTGGGCTTCATGATCTCCCTCGTCGCCGGCGTCGTCGTCGGCGCGCTCGGCGTGATCGCCCTGAAGTCCTTCGGCAAGTCCCCCTCCACCGCAGCCGCGGTGTGAGTCAGCAGTACCCGCACACCCACCTCACCCACACCACACCACACCTAGGAGAACCCATGCCCCTCAGGTCCGTCGTCGTCGGCTCCGCCGTCGGTCTGCACGCCCGCCCCGCCGCCATCATCAGCGAGGCCGCCGGCGAGCTCGACTCCGAAGTGCTCATCGGCCTGCCCGGAGAGGAGCCCGTCGACGCCGGCTCCTCGCTGCTCATCATGACCCTCGGCGCCGGCAACGGCGACACCGTCGAGGTCTCCGGCGACAACCAGGCCGACGTCGACGCGATCGCGACGCTGGTCGAGAAGGACCTCGACGCCGAGTAGGCAGGTTCGAGCCGAGTCCCTCCTCCGGATGGGTGTCGCCGGCGCGACCCCGATGGCGATCTTGTGCCATGGCGCACACCGGCCACGCCGAAGCCTTTACCGGCGGCCGGCGGTCCCGCCAGAGTGTGACCACCGCCACTCATCTCGGAGGAGATCTCGGAAATGCGAATCAACCGCCTCATCGCCACGACTGCGAGCCTCGCGCTGCTCGCCGTAGGCACCCTGACCAGCGCCCCGGCCATGGCCGAGGACAACACCGGCCTGAGCCAGAACGAGGCCGACGCCGTCCTCGCGCTGGTCGACGCCACCACCCCGGCCGAGCTCCGCGCCGCCAGCCGGGACGCCGCTCTGCCCGACGAGACCGCCCAGCTCGCTCGCGAGGTGGCCACCCTGCTCCCCGCCGGCACCGACCTCACCGCGGAGGGGCCCGTCGAGAGCGCGGTCGACTACGACGCGGTCGTGCGCAACGCGATCCGCAGCGCCATCGACGGCACGCAGTACCAGTGCGAGGGCACCGCGCTGTCGGAGTACTCGACGTCGCTGCTGATGGGTCCGCTCGGAGACTTCGACATCGAGTCGGCCACCCAGGAGGAGCTCGAAGCCCACATCAATCAGATCTTCACCCTGCTCTTCTACACGATCCTGGGCGGGCTGGACGGTGCGACCTACGACCTGCTGTTCAACGCCAACGACCCGCGCTTCTCGCGGTTCGGCGCCGGCGATGTGAACCAGACCGCCGATCTGCAGCGCAGCTTCTTCGAACTGAAGAACTTCTGGGACATCAACGCTCGCAACATCCGTCTCGAGCCGCTGAAGAGCACCGTCATCCTCAGCAGCAACCTCGATGACCGCACGCGCTGGGGCAAGGGCGCGATCGCCTCGATCACACCCGAGAACATCCCGGCCACCGACACCCCTGAGCACCTCGAGCTGTACCGGGGCTGGGCCGACACCCTCGCCGCCTTCCAGGAGGACCTGCCCTGGATGGACGCGAGCAACCCGATCTACACCTTCAACGCCTTCGCCTTCGATCCCGCCGGCGAGAGCCCGGCCTTCTCGAAGTTCGGCAAGATCATCGCCTACGGCGACGGCCTGCTGACCGGACAGGCCGAGTTCGGCCTCATCGACGTCGGTCCCGAGGCGGTGCTCGGACACGAGTACGGCCACCAGGTCCAGTACTCCAACAAGGTCTTCGGCACCGCGTCCACCCCTGAGGCGACCCGCCGCACCGAGCTGATGGCCGACGCCTACGGCGCCTACTTCGCCGCCCACAAGGAGGGCCTCGCGCTCAACGGTCGCCGGCTCAGCCAGGTCGTGCGCTCCTTCGAGGAGGTCGGCGACTGCGGCTTCGACTCCCCCGGTCACCACGGCAC
This sequence comes from Nocardioides epinepheli, assembly GCF_037936805.1. NCBI lineage: Bacteria > Bacillati > Actinomycetota > Actinomycetes > Propionibacteriales > Nocardioidaceae > Nocardioides > Nocardioides epinepheli. The sequence continues at coordinate 24,392 of NZ_JBBMMC010000009.1, forward strand.
GCCGTTGCAGCGCCAGAAGTCCGCGATCTGGGGCGTCGAGCTCGCCCAGGACGCGCCCTGCGTGACGCCGAAGGGCAAGGCCACCGCGACGCTGGCCAATGGCGACTGCCGCCTCGGCGTTCAGATCATCGCGACCAAGCAGCTCCAGCGTGAGTTCGACGTCGCGCTGCCGGGGATCGTGGCGCCCGACGCCTGATCCACTCGCGCAACCCCGCCTGATCGCGGAACCTCACCGTATGGCCGGTCCTCCCGGGGGCCGGCCATACGGCGCGTCCGGGGTCGGTTCGTGAGTGTCATCATGGAGCATGCTCAGCCAGTCGGGCCGCCTGCTGTTCGAGCGGATCAGCAGCACCGAGGTATCCGGGGACGTCGAGAACTGGGACGCCGCTGCCGCTGAGGAGCTGTGCGCCCTGGGCCTGGCGGAGTGGGACGGCGACATCCTTCGCGCGATCTCCCCCCGAGCCGCGCTCACCGCCCGGGCCAGCGATCTCGCACGGCGCCGCGACGACGTCCTGGCTCTGGCCGACGAGCTCGCGGACACCTGGGACCGGCTGCATCACTCGCCGCAGGTCGACTCCCTGATCGGGGACGACGCCGGACGCGCGGTGCGACAACTGGTTCGCGAGGCGCGCGGTCAGATCGATGCGATGAGCATCAACCCGGAGCCGGCCGGAGGCCAGCTGAGCAAGGTCCCGATGCCGCCGATCTCCCGGGCGGTCCAGGTGCGCGCCATCTACGACGCCGCGGTCATGGGCGATCCCGGCGGTGTCGCCATCGTCAGGGCCTCGGTCGAGGAGGGCGAGGTCGCACGGGTCCTCCCGCAGGTGCCGATGACCATGTTCGTCGCCGACCGCGAGGTGACTGCCGTCCTGCCGCCCTACGAGCGATGGGACTCACGCGTGCTCCTGCTGACCCGTGCCCCGGGCCTGGTGCAGGTCATGTCGGGGATCTTCGAGCTGCTGTGGGGACTCGCGATCGAGGTGCGCGCCTCGGCCTGGGCGGCGACGTCGGCGAACCCCGGCGGCGAGGTCGGCGACGACCGGGTGCTGCTGCTGATGGCGGCCGGACTGAGCGACCCGGCGATCGCCCGTGAGCTCGGCATCAGCGAGCGCACCTTGAGCCGCCGGATCGCCGCGTTGCAGCAACGGCTCGGCGCCAAGACCCGGTTCCAGCTCGGCTATCAGGCAGCCCAGGCGGCCGAGCACTCGAGGTGACCTGCTTCTCGGGACGGTGTGCGGGTGCGTGTGGTGGGATGGAAGCGCCATGAGCACCACGTCCGCCGAGCCCGATGCGCCCCGTGCCGGCCGTCCGCGTCGACGTCGTGGCTGGTCGTTCTGGCTCGGGCTGGCGCTGGTGCTCTCCGGCCTGGCGATCCTCGGCTGGGTCGGCTGGCAGCTCTACGGCACCAACATCGTGTCCCAGAAGCGGCACGAGCGGACGGTGGAGCGCCTCCAGCAGGAGTGGGACGAGCCGAGCGGCGCCGCCGACGTCCAGACCGACCAGGGGGTCGCCGACGCCATCTTGCGGATCCCGGCGTTCGGGGACGACTTCGCGGTCCCGATCCTGGAGGGGACCGCCGAGGACACCCTGGCCTCCGGCATCGGCCACTTCGACGACTCCGCCGCGCCCGGGAAAGTCGGCAACTACGCCCTCGCCGGTCACCGCATCACCCACGGCGAGCCGCTGCGCGACATGCCGGACCTCCAGCCCGGCGACGAGCTGATCGTCGAGACGCGCGACGCCGTCTACACCTACGTGCTCGACACCGGCGGCGACGACCTGCGGGTGCCGTTCACCGCCGGCTGGGTGGTCGACGCCGTCCCGGTCAATCCCGACGGTGGCACCGGCCCCGACCCCGACGCCAAGCGCCTGATCACCCTGACCACCTGCGCCGAGCTCTTCCACACCGACGACCGGCTGATCGCCTTCGGCCACCTGGATTCGGTCGACAAGCGCTAGGTGGCCCTCTCTCGCAGGACGAGATAGACCGCGCGCATGCCGACCGCACGCTCGAGCTCTCCGGTCACCGCTGCGAAGAACTGGCTGCGGTAGGTGTCGTCGGTGACCGCCGACACGGTGAAGTAGAGGCCCGAGAAGGCAGCGAGGAAGAGCGAGACCTGCACCAGCTCGACCGAGGCGTTGGGCAGGAACGGCAGGCTGTCGACCGGCCCGCCGGTCCAGGACTCCTGGACCGCCTTGGTCATCACCAGGGCGCCGAAGAGCAGGAAGAACGCGAAGACCGTCACCGCGAGCAGCAGCACCTGGCCGATCTGGACGACCAGCAGCACCAGGATGAGGTTCCACCGGGCGAAACCGGTGACCGGCGGGTGCGGGCCGGGAAGGTCGGCGATCCGGTCGGCCTCCGCCTCCAGCGGCGTCCCACGGGTGGTGCGCCGCAGGAAGTCGGCATCGATCGCGTCGTCGGCGCGGTCGACCTCCTCGGGGAGGCGGACGAGCAGGAACACCACGGCGAGCGCGGTGAGCAGCAGCACGGTCAGCCACAGGACGCCGGGCGCGAGGTGCGAGGTCATCTGCCAGGCCTCGGCGTTGATGAACAAGAACGTGACGAAGACCAGCAGCAGCGGCAGCGCGCGGCTCACCATCGGCACCAGGAGGCGAAGGCTGCCGAAGGTCCGGGTCAATGCCCAGCTGACGATGGCGCGTGCGTGCAGGGCGGTCAGCGCGTAGGCGAGCGCCCCGGCGAGCGCGAACGACGTCCACACGGCCGGGGCCGCGCTCTTCTCGTCGAGCAGGAGGACCACCAGCCACGCGGCGGCCACGGCGAGCGCGGTCACTCCGAGCAGCGGCGGCAGGAAGCGACGCGGTCGGAGGCCCCTGCGGACCTCCGCGCGCACCCGGGGCACGAAGTAGGACAGCCCGTGGTCGAGGAACCAGCGCTCGGCCTCGGTGATCGACGCCTGGTCGGAGCCGGGTCCTCGGCCCGTCTCAGCCACCGAGGATGTCCCGCGCCCGCCGGACGTCGTCGTTCATCTGGTCGACCAGCGCATCGATCCCCTCGAAGGCCACCATCCCACGCAGCCGGTCGACGAAGGACACCTCGACCTCCACTCCGTACAGCTCCAGGTCGGTGCGGTCGAGGACGTAGGCCTCCACACGGCGGTAGCGCTCGCCGTCGAAGGTGGGGTTGGTGCCCACGCTGATCGCCGCGGGATAGGTCTCCCCGGTGTCGAGGCGGCGCAGCCAGCCGGCGTAGATGCCGTCGGCGGGGGCGGCGGTGACCTCGGCGGTGGGCACGTTCGCGGTCGGGAAGCCGAGCTCGCGTCCACGCTGGTCGCCCTGGACGACGACGCCGCGCACCGCGAAGGGGCGCCCCAGCGCCTCGGCGGCGCCGGCGACGTCGCCGGCGGCCAGACAGGTGCGGACGTAGGTCGAGGACCAGACCTGCGGGCCGCCGTCCAGCTCGACGCCCACCGCCTCGAAGCCCGCCCGCTCGCCGGCGGCCACGAGGAAGGCGACGTCGCCGGCGGCTCGGTGACCGAACCGGAAGTTGGCCCCGACGACCACGGCGCGCGCGTGCAGGACCTCCACGACCACGCGGTCGACGAACTCCTGCGGGGTCCAGCTCGACATGTCCAGGTCGAAGGGCAGCGCGAGCACGTGGTCGATACCGACGTCGGCGAGCAGCACGGCGCGCTCCTCGAGGCTGGTCAGCATCATCGGGGCGTGCTCGGGACGCAGCACCGCCATCGGGTGCGGGTCGAAGGTCACCGCCACCACGGGGAGCCCGAGCTCGTCGGCGCGGTCGCGGGCCTCGGCGATCACCGCACGGTGGCCGCGATGGACGCCGTCGAAGTTCCCGATCGTGACGACGCACGCACCGAGGTCGGAGGGGATCTCCTCGAAGGATCGCCAGATCGTCACTCGCCAGAGCCTACGACGCCGACCCGTCCGCTATAGCTGACGGGTCACCGTGTCATTTGCGCTGACCCGTCAGCTATAGCTGACGGGTCAGCGTTCCTGGTGAGTCAGACGAAGACGGCGACGGGTCGGGCCAGGTCTCCGCGGGGCTCGTAGAGGGCGAGGAAGGCGCCGTCGGGGGCGAACAGGGCGGTGAGGCCGGCCAGCTGGCGCTGCAACGGACGGCCGACCCGGACGTCGCGCGCCTCGGCGTCGTCGAGGTCGGCGACCGCGAAGGTGGCGCGGGCGGCGTCGGCGATCGGCAGCACCGCGAAGTCGTCGGTGAGCTCGTCGAGCGTGCGCGCGGCGTCCAGGTCGAAGGCGCCGACCGCGGTGCGGCGCAGGCTGGTGAGGTGGCCGCCGACGCCGAGGCGCTCCCCCAGGTCGCGGGCGATGGCACGGATGTAGGTGCCGCTGGAGCAGCGCACGCTCACGCGCACCTCGGGGCCGACCACGTCGTGCACGGTCAGCTCGTGGATGGTGACCCGGCGCGGCTCCAGCTGAACCTGCTCGCCGTCGCGGACCCGCTGATAGGCGCGCTTGCCGTCGACCTTCACCGCCGACACCGCGGTCGGGACCTGGTCGATCTCCCCGACGAAGCTCGCCAGCGCGGACCGGATCTCCTCCGGGGTCAGCGCCTCGACCTGCTCGGCCGACGCCTGGCTGAGGACGTCGCCCTCGGCGTCGTCGGTGGAGGTGGCCGCGCCCAACCGGATCGTGGCGTCATAGCCCTTCTCGGTGAGCATCAGGTGCCCGAGCAGGCGGGTGGCGCGGTCGACGCCGAGCACGAGCACCCCGGTGGCCATCGGGTCTAGGGTTCCGGCGTGCCCCACCTTGCGGGTGCCGGCCAGCCGCCGGACCCGGGCGACGACGTCGTGGGAGGTGACCCCGGCCGGCTTGTCGACGACGACGAGACCGGGTTCGGTCATCGGTCCTCGTCGTCTCCGTCGGCCTCGTCGTCGTCGGCGTCGCGCGGCTTCTTGTACGGGTCCTCCTCGCCGGCGTAGGCGGTGCCGCGGGAGGCGGCCACCGCCTCGTCCTGCGCCTTGGCCCGTGCCAGCACCTCGTCGAGAGCCCGGGCCTCGTCGGGAAGGGCATCGTGGATGAAGGTGAGCGTGGGCGCGGTGCGCGTGCCGAGCTGCTTGGCGACCTCGGAGCGCAGGATGCCCTTGGCCGACTCGAGTGCGGCGGCGGTGGACTTCATCTCCTCCTCGCCCCCGAGCACCGTGTAGAACAGGGAGGCCTGCTGGCCGTCGCCGGTGAGGCGGACGTCGGTGATGGTGACGAACCCGAGCCGCGGATCCTTGATCCGGCGCTCGAGCATCTCGGCGACGATGACCTGGATCCGGTCGGCGATCTTGCGGACGCGGGGACTGCTCATAGCGATACCTAATCAGACGCGGCCAGCCGCGGTCGCGGTGGTCCGCACCGACGCCGGAGCGTGGCCCGAAATGCCGAACCGGCGCGGATCCGATCGGATCCGCGCCGGCTCGTGACCGCCCGTGCCGGGTCAGGTCCGCGGGATCTCCCGCATCTCGAAGGCCTCGACGATGTCGCCCTCCTTGATGTCCTGGAAGTTGCGCAGCACCAGACCGCACTCGAAGCCCTCGCGGACCTCGGAGGCGTCGTCCTTCTCCCGCTTGAGCGAGGCCAGGTCGAGGTTGTCGGCGACGACGTTGCCGTCGCGGATGACCCGGACCTTGGCGTTGCGGCGGATGACCCCGCTGGTGACCATGCAGCCGGCGATGTTGCCGATCTTGGAGCTGCGGAAGATCGCGCGGATCTCCGCCTGACCCAGGGTCGACTCCTCGAACTCCGGCTTGAGCATGCCCTTGAGGGCCGCCTCGATCTCGTCGATGGCCTGGTAGATGACGGTGTAGTACCGGATCTCCACGCCTTCCTTCTCCGCCATCTCGGTCGCCTTGCCCTGCGGGCGGACGTTGAAGCCGATGATGATGGCGTCAGAGGCGGCGGCCAGGTCGACGTTGGTCTCGGTGATCGCACCGACACCGCGGTCGATGACGCGGATGTTGACGTCGTCGCCGACGTCGATCTGCGACAGCGCGTCCTCGAGCGCCTCGACCGAACCGGACACGTCGCCCTTGAGGATGAGGTTGAGCTCCTGGCTCGCGCCCTTCTCCATGGAGGCCATGAAGTCCTCGAGGGTGCGGCGCACGCGGCGCTTGGCCTGCATCGCGGCACGCTCGCGCGCCTCGCGCTTCTCGGCGATCTGGCGGGCCATCCGGTCGTCCTCGACGACCAGGAAGTTCTGGCCCGCACCGGGGACCGAGCTGAGACCGAGGACCATCGCCGGACGGGCCGGGTCGGCGTACTCGAGCTCGTTGCCGTGCTCGTCGAGCATCGCGCGGACACGGCCGTGGGCCGGACCGGCAACGATCGAGTCGCCCACGCGCAGGGTGCCGCGCTGGACCAGGATCGTGGCCACCGGACCGCGGCCGCGGTCGAGGTGGGCCTCGACGACCAGGCCCTGAGCGTCCTGACCGGGGTTGGCCCGCAGGTCGAGCGAGGCGTCGGCGGTGAGGACGACGGCCTCGAGCAGCTTGTCGAGGTTGAGCTCGGACTTCGCCGAGACGTCGACGAACATCGAGTCGCCGCCGTACTCCTCGGGCACCAGGCCGTACTCGGTGAGCTGGCCGCGGACCTTGGTCGGGTCGGCCTCCGGCTTGTCGATCTTGTTGACCGCGACCACGATCGGGACGCCGGCGGCCTTGGCGTGGTTGAGCGCCTCGACCGTCTGCGGCATGACGCCGTCGTCGGCCGCGACCACGAGGATCGCGATGTCGGTGGCCTGCGCACCACGAGCACGCATGGCGGTGAACGCCTCGTGGCCCGGGGTGTCGATGAAGGTGATACGCCGCTCGTCGCCATCGACGTCGGTGGCGACCTGGTAGGCACCGATGTGCTGGGTGATGCCACCGGCCTCCTTGTCGACGACGTTGGCGCTGCGCAGCGCGTCGAGGAGCTTGGTCTTTCCGTGGTCGACGTGACCCATGACCGTGACGACCGGCGGCCGCACGACCAGGTCGGACTCATCGCCCTCGTCGGAGCCGAACTCGATGTCGAAGGACTCCAGCAGCTCGCGGTCCTCGTCCTCGGGAGAGACGACCTCGACGACGTAGTTGAGCTCCTCGCCGAGCAGCTCGAGGGTGGCGTCGTTGACCGACTCGGTGGCGGTGACCATCTCGCCGAGGTGGAACAGCATCTGCACCAGTTGGGCGGCGTCGACGCCGACCTTCTCGGCGAAGTCGGTCAGCGAGGCGCCACGGGCGAGACGGACGGTCTCGCCGTTGCCCTTGCGGACCCGCATCCCGCCCAGGGTCGGGGCCTCCATGGCCTCGAACTCTTGACGACGAGCCCGCTTCGACTTGCGACCGCGCCGCGAGGGACCGCCGGGGCGACCGAAGGCGCCCTGGGTCTGGCCGCGCTGGCCGGGACGACCGCCGCCGGGGCGACCGCCGCCGAAGCCGCCGGGGCGACCGGGAGCTCCACCGCCGCCGGGACCACCGCGACCGGGGGCACCGGGACGACCGGGAGCACCGCGTCCGGGAGCGCCGGGACGACCCGGACCGCCGGGACCGCGGCCGCCGGGGCCGCTGCCGAAGGCGGCCGGGGACTTGGGCATCATCGCCGGGTTCGGACGCGGCATGCCGGGACGCCCGGGGGCGCCGCCGTCACGGCCGGCCGGAGGACGCGGCGGACGGTTCTCGCCGCTGCCGTCGGCGTCGGGGCGCGGGGCGGCCGGACGCCGTCCCATGCCCTGGTTCGACGAGAACGGGTTGTTGCCGGGACGGGGCGTGCCGCCGGGCTTGCCGACCGGACGCGGGGCCGGAGCCTTCGGCGTCGGCGACGGCTTGGCCGGCGCCGCCGGGGTCGCCGGAGCCGCAGGAGCCGCCGGTGCTGCCGAGGCGGCAGGCGCCGCGGGCTCGGCCGGCTTCGCTGCCGCGGGCTTCTCGGCGGCCGGCTTGTCGGCGGCCGGAGCCGACGTGGTGGTCGCGCCGCTCGGCGAGGTGGTCGTGGTGGACGACGTGCTCGCGGGGGCGGCCGCGGCCGGAGCCGGAGCGGCCTTGGGACCGGGCTTGGGGCCCGGCTTCGCGCTCGGCTTGGCAGCCGGCTTCGCGGCCGGGGCGGCCGCGGCGTCGGTGCTCTTGGCCTCGCTCTTGGCCTCGGCGGGGGCCGAGGCTGCGGCCTTGAGCGACTCGCCGACCTCCTTGCGGAAGCGCATCTCGGCCGGCAGCTCGACAGTGGAGCTCGCCGACTTGACGAACTCCCCCATCTCCTTGAACTTCTCGAGAACGAACTTGCTCTCGACGCCGAACTCCTTGGCGAGTTCGTGTACGCGGGTCTTAGCCACAATTCTCCTTCATGGCTCGACCCGCGTCTCCCTCATCGGGTGCGGTGACCGAGCCTCAGTGGTGATCCAGACTGATGGGGCTCATCGGGAAGTACTCATCGAGTGCTCATGAGCTAGTGCTCCAGTTCCCTGGTGGTCGGGTGATCGTCTTGCTGGTTCTCGTTCAGCGCGGTGAGGTACTCGCCCACCGGCACGCTGGAAAGTCCCGAGTCGGCCCGTAGGGCCCGCCCGAACGCCTTCTTGCGCACCGCGAGGTCGTAACACTCGATCGTGGGGTGCAGGTGCGCCCCGCGGCCGGGTGCGGTGGCCCTCGGATCGGCCACCACGGCCGGCCGGCCGTCGCGGTCCGAGCCGGCGGTCACCCGCAACAACTCGCGCTTGGCGGCCCGCTTGCGACATCCCACGCACGTCCGAACAGGTTCGGTGCGCGCAGAGGACGCCGATCGTGGAACCACCACTGTGCAGTCTATCGAACTACTGCCCGGACGCCGAACCGGGCACGATCGGGGGGTGAGCTCGCTGCAGTGCCCCACCACGATCATCCTCGCCCGCCATGGCGAGGCGACCTACGAGTCGCCGACCTGGCAGCCCGAGGGCGGCTGCCTGACTCCGGCCGGCCGCGCCCAGGCCGGCGCCCTCGCCGAGCGACTGGCCGGACGGCGGATCGCGCACGTATGGACCAGCACGCTGGCTCGCGCCGTCCAGACCGCCGAGATCGCGGCCGCGCGGCTCGGGGTCTCGGTGACCACCCGCGCCGGTCTCCGCGAGTTCGAGGTCGGCGACGCCGCTGGCACGCCCCTGGACGAGGACCCGTTCGCGGACACCTATGCGCGGTGGCTCGAAGGCGAGCTGGACGAGCGGATCGCCGGGGGCGAGTCCGCTACCGAGATAGTCGGGCGGATGAGCGCGGTGCTCGACGAGATCGCCGACCAGCACCCCGGCGAGACCGTTCTCGTGATCAGCCACGGCGGCGCGCTGCGACTCGCGGTCCCCCACTGGGCCCGCCTGGAGGCGCCCCCACAGCGCCTCACGAACTGCGCCACTCTCGAGGTTCGGGCCGATCCCGACGACCGCGCCTGCGTGGCCTGGGACCGTCCGGCCTGACCGACCTCGGAGGCACCAGCCCTCGGAGGTTGAGCAAGCGGGACGGGCGAGGAACGAGCCCGCCTGACAGTCGGCCTCCGACGAAACCTCACAACCCTCCTCGGAAACGCTGGCACGACCGGTTGCCGGGGTTCGATCAATCAACGAGCGCTCGTTGGCGCTCGCTTGCTCAACCTCCGGCCGCGGCGCAGGAGCGAAGCTGCGGCCGGCTTCGCCGATTGCGGACAGCCGCTGACCGCAGTCAGACCTATCGTGCCCACATGCCGAAGGTCGACCTCAAGCGCGAGCTCCCGTCGTACCGAGCCAGGACGGGCGTCTTCGACGTCGTCGAGGTGCCGCCGCTGCGGTACCTGATGATCGATGGTCACGGCGACCCGAACGACCCCGACGGCGAGTACGCCGCCGCGATCACGACGATCTTCCCGGTCGCCTACAAGTTGAAGTTCGCGCGGCGCGCCGAGACCGGCAACGACTACGTGGTGATGCCGCTGGAGGCGCTGTGGTGGGCCGACGACATGGCCAGCTTCACCGCCGAGCGCGACAAGTCGCGCTGGCACTGGACGATGCTCAACCTGGTGCCGGACGACGTCACCGACGGCCAGTTCGAGCAAGCCCTGTCAGCGGCGGCGGACAAGGGAGCCAGCGCCGTCGACCGGGTGCGGCTGGACACCCTCGCCGAAGGCCGGTGCGTGCAGACCCTGCACCTGGGCCCCTACGACGACGAGGGTCCGGTGCTCGCCGCGATGCACGATGAGTTCATCCCGGCGCAAGGGCTCCAGATGACCAGGCGACACCACGAGATCTACCTCAACGACGTCCGGCGCACGGACCCCTGGAAGCTCCGCACGATCCTGCGGCAGCCTGTGTCGTCGGGATGAGGGTCACTCCTCGTCGCCGTGGATGTCGATGCGCCAGCCGGTGAGCCGGGCGGCCAGGCGGGCGTTCTGGCCCTCCTTGCCGATGGCCAACGACAGCTGGAAGGACGGCACCACCACGCGCGCGGACTTCGCGGCCTTGTCGACGACCTCGACGCTGGTGACCTGCGCCGGGGACAGTGCGTTCGCGACGAACGTGGCCGGGTCGTCGGACCAGTCGACGATGTCGATCTTCTCCTCGTTGAGGGCGTGCATCACGTTGCGCACCCGCTGCCCCATCGGCCCGATGCAGGCACCCTTGGCGTTGACGCCGGGCGCGATGGCGCGCACCGCGATCTTGGTGCGGTGGCCGGCCTCGCGGGCGATCGCTGCGATCTCGACCTGGCCGTTGGCGATCTCGGGGACCTCGAGCGCGAACAGCTTCTTCACCAGGTTGGGGTGCGAGCGGGTGAGGGTGATCTGCGGACCGCGCATCCCCTTGCGGACCGAGAGGACCAGGCACTTGATCCGGGTCCCGTGCGTGTAGGTCTCCCCCGGCACCCGCTCACTCACCGGCAGCAGCGCCTCGAGGCGGCCCAGGTCGACCAGCACGTCGTCGGGATTGCGGCCCTGCTGGATGACACCCGAGATGAGGTCTCCCTCCTTGCCGGAGAACTCGCCGAACTTGATCTCGTCCTCGGCGTCGCGCAGGCGCTGCATCATGATCTGCTTGGCAGTGGTGGCCGCGATCCGGCCGAAGCCGTCCGGGGTGTCGTCGAACTCGCCGACCTTCTGGCCGTCGTCGTCGAGCTCGGCGGCGAACACGGTGACGTGTCCGGTCTTGCGGTCCAGCTCGACGCGCGCCTCCTCGTAGGCGCCGGGCGACTTCTGGTACGCCGTCAGCAGCGCCTGCTCGATCGCCTCGACGAGCACGTCGAACTTGATCTCCTTCTCGCGCTCCAGCACCCGCAGGATGCTCAGGTCGATGTCCATCAGTCGTCCTCCTCCGACCCGTCGGCCGGGTCCACGCGGTTGAACTCGATCTGCACCAGCGCCTTGGCGACGTCGGCGTACGGCACCTGCTGCTCGGCACCCGACACCTCCAGGGTGACGCCGCCGCCGGGCTCCTCGTCGCTGGCGACGATCCGCCCGGTGACCGACGAGCCGTCGGTCAGTGAGACCTTCACCAGGCGACCGCGGTTGCGGCGCCAGTGGCGCGGGAGGCTCAACGGACGGTCGACTCCGCGTGAGGTGACCTCGAGGGTGTAGGGCTGCTCGCCCAGGGCCGAGGACAACGGGCCGTCGAGCTCGGCGCTGATGCGTCGGGTGGCCTCGGCGATGTCGTCGAGGGTCACTCCGTCGTCCTGGTCGACGGCGATCCGGACCACCCGCCTCTTGCCGGCCGGGGTGACCTCGACGGCTTCGAGATCGAGCCCGAGCTCGGCCAGGGGGTCGGTGACTCCGGCTTCGATGCGGCTGGTCAACGCCTCGTTGGCGGACATCCTCACGACCTCCTGTGCTGTTGTGGCCCTGCCTCGAACCCGAGCGCCGAACGGCGTCGTGCCTGATCGTCCAGCCTAGGGCATGTCTCCCAATTCATGGCGGCGCCGGACGCCGCCCAGGCCGCACGCCGACGGACACCGCAGCTGCTTTGAATACGCCCGGTATGCCCACGCACCTGCGGCACCGTCATCGCACGACCTAGACGACGCCGGCATCCACCAGCAATAGGGAGACACACCCTAGACGATGGGCCCGCGGCGGCGTGAGGCCGAGGGAGGCCGGGGCCGGCCGGTCGGGGTATCGTCGCCCGGTGCCGCCGCGTCCCCACACGTTGAGTCGTCGCGCCCTGATCGGCGCCGCGGCGCTGACGACCGCCGGATGCTCGTTCGGCTCACTGGATCCCGACGCCGAGGACCCGACCTACACGCCCACCAGCACGCCGTCCGAGAGCGCCGCAGGCCCGGCGACCACCGAGCCGCAGCCCGCCGACCCCGACGCCGAGGTCGCATCCCAGGCGGCGGTCGAGCTGCTCACCGCCCAGCAGGTCGCCAAGGAGACCGCCAAGGCCTATCCGGCCCTCGCCGACCGCCTCGACCCGATCGCCCGGCTTCATCGAGCCCAGGCCGGCGAGCTCGGCGGCGGCCAGGTCACCACCGTGGTCGTCATCGAGCAGGGCGAGCCTCGGGCCAAGGTGCTGCGCCGGATCGAGCGCAGCGAGCAGGCCCTCCAGGAGCACCTGGTCGCCGCGGCACTGGCGGCCGACAGCGGTGCGCTGGCCCGGCTGCTGGCCTCCATGGCGGCCGCGACCGCCCAGCACCGGGAGACGCTGTGACCTACCTCGACGGCCTCCAAGCGACCCTCGAGGCAGAGTACGCCGCCGTCTTCGTCGTCGGCTACCTCGGCGCGCAGACCTCCGCCTCGGCCGACCCCAAGCTCGACGAGCTGCTGCGCACGACGTTCGCCGTGCACCGGACCCGGCGCGACGAGCTGAGCGCCGCGATCCTCGCCGAGGGCGCCGAACCGATCGCCGCGGCGCCGTCCTACGACCTGCCGACGGTGGGCACGGGCGACAGTGCGGCTATCCGGGCCGAGGCACTGCGCCTGGAGAAGGCGTGCGGCGCTACCTACGGGTACCTGGTGGCCAGCGCGCCGAGCGCGAAGCGGTCGTGGGCGGTGGACGCGCTGCTCGACTCCGCGCTGCGCGAACTCGCCCTCGGCGGCCCGCCGCGCGCCAACCCCGGCAGGTAGCCGGGATCGCGCCGGAAGACCGGCGGCCGGAAGAAGGCAATCCGCGTTCTCATCCTCCGGGGAACTCCCGAGATGCCCCCCGGAGGGATGAGAACGCGGACTGCATGGCCTGGGACGAGGCCTGGGAAGGGACTCGGCGAGCCGAGTGGGACCCCCTTCGACGTGGACGAGTCTGGTGGAGAACCCAGGCCTGCGGATATCTGCGGGGCTCATCACAAGTCTGCAATGCACAAACCTGCAACGGCCCGGCCGTCAGCCGACGCCGGGGACGACCTCCTGCTCGACCTCCTGCTCGACCCCAGGCTCGGCATCGCTGCCCGGCACGATCTCCTGTTCGACCGTGTCACCGGCCTGGTCACCGCCGACGGCGGCTCCGGCCGGCGCGGCGATCGCACCTGCTCCCACACAGGTCAGCAGCCCGGCGCAGAACGCTCCGGCGGCGATCGTGAGGATCCTGCGGAACGGCTGGTGCGGATGGGTCATTGCGTATCACCCTCGTGCGCTCACGGCACTCACCCGATCGGGAGTGCCTCGATAGGGTCGGGCGCCCGGTAGGGCAGGCCGACACCCTTCGAGCCTGTCCATCCCGCTCCGGCTGCGCTACCGCGGGCAGGGTGCGGTTTCCTGCGATTGCACGAACCTGCAATGGACTGCAGCAGTGGCCCTCACAACCATTGCTCGACGAGGTCGAGGACCTCGGCGAGGCGCTGGACGACGGCGTCCGGCTCCCCCTCGGCAGGTCCGACCTGCTCTGGCGGAATCGACGATGACCGCATCGAGCCGCATGTGGTCGAGGTAAGGGAATCACTGATCAATGGGGTGGATGCCGGCGTCGTTCGGGTGGTGGCCTGGCAAGGCGCCGGCACGCCGGGCAGACTGGGCATCTGTCAAGCGTCCGGCAAGCCGCCAGGGTGCCGCCGGGGTGCCGCCCGGGCGGCGCTGGCGCCGTCCCGGCATTGATCAGTGGTTCCCTAGCCGGCGTCGGCGAGGATCTCGGCCGCGAGCCGCTCGGGCTGGTCGAGGGCGAGGTAGGTGCGTGCGTCATCGAGCTCGACGAGCCGTGCGTCGAGGACCCTCGCCAGGCGTCGGCCCAAGGCCACGGTGAAGAACCGGTCCTTGCGCGCCCAGACGACCAGGGAGTCGCCGGGGAACGAGCCCAAACTCGGCGATACCTCGACCAGGTCTGCCCTCGACCAGGCTCGGGCGAAGTCCGCCACGTCGCGGCGCACCCCGGCGTCGGTGAGATAGGGCGTGACCCACGACAGCGTCTCGGCCGCACTGAGCCGGCGATCGACGAGGGCGCCGAAGCCGAGCGGCCCGGTGCGGATCGCCCCGATGCGGACCACCTGGAAGAGCGCGCGGGTGAGCCGTGGGTGGCGGGCCAGGCGGAACAGGAGGTTGAACGGGAACGGCGGGAACACCTCGAAGGCGTCGCAGTCGGTTAACACGAGCCGGTCGATTCCGCTCGGGTCGGCCTCGATCACCAGTTGGCAGATCGCGCCGCCGCTGTCGTTGCCGACCAGCGTGACCTCCCGCAGGCCCAGGGCGTCCAGGAACTCACGTACCAACCTGGCGACCCGGCGCGGCGACAGCTCGGCATACGGGTGCATCGCCGGGGAGTGGGAGCCGAGCGGCCAGGTGGGAACCAGGCAGCGTCGTCCGCTCGCGGCAAGACGGTCGGGCACGTCGCTCCAGACCGTGCCGTCGACGAGGAACCCATGCACGAACACGATCGGCGCGCCATCGGCGGGGCCGAGGTCGCGATACTGGATCGTGCCGGCGGTGAGGTCGATGCTGGTCGCCCTGCTCATTCGGATGCTCCCCCGTCGATGTCCGGTCCATCTACCATACAGAGTGAATGTAACTTACGGACAGGTTGTATGAAAAGTTCTCGCACCCAGGCCGACCGCACCGCCGCCACCCGCGGCGCCCTGACCGCGGCCGCCCGTCCGCTGTTCGCCACCAAGGGCTACGCCGCGGTCGGCACCGACGAGCTCGCCGCAGCGGCGGGAGTCACCCGGGGCGCGCTCTACCACCAGTTCGGCGGCAAGGAGGGTCTCTTCGTCGCGGTCTTCGAGCAGGTCGAGGCCGAGGTCGTCGACCAGATCGCCGGACGTCTGACCGGGGTGGAGCAGTCCGACCCACTCACCGAGGCGCTCGCGGCCATCGACGGCTGGCTGGAGGCGTGCGCCGACCCGGAGGTTCACCGGATCGCCCTCATCGAGGCCCCAGCGGTCCTCGGCTGGGAGCGGTGGCGCGAGATCGGCCAGCGCTACGGTGTCGGGCTGGTCGAGGCGATGGTCGCCGGGCTGGTCGAGGCGGGGGTCGTCGCCGAGCAGCCGGTGCGCCCCCTCGCGCACCTCCTCGTCGGCGCGCTCGAGGAGGCGGCGCTCTACGCGGCGCGCGGCGAGGACCGCGAGGTCGCCACGGCCGAGGCCCGGGCCGCGCTGGCGACCCTGGTCGCCGGCCTCGTCCGGGGCACCTGAGTACCTGTCGCCTGGGGTGTGCCCTAGATACTCAGGAGTTGACCAGCGACACCAGATGGTCGACGGCGTGGGCGATCTCGACGTTCTCCCGCTCGCCGGTGCGCCGGTCCTTGACCTCGACGACGCCGTCGGCAAGCCCCTTGCCGACCACCAGGATGGTCGGGACGCCGATCAGCTCGGCGTCCTTGAACTTCACCCCGGGGCTGATCTTGCCCGTCCGGTCGTCGTAGAGCACGCGGACGCCGGCCGCGTCGAGCTCGCGGGCGAGCTCCTCGGCGGCGGAGAACAGCGCCTCGTCCTTGCCCGCGGCGACGATGTGGACGTCGGCCGGCGCGACGTCGCGCGGCCAGCACAGACCGGCGTCGTCGAGGGTGTCCTCGGCGATCGCCGCCACGGCCCGGGTGACGCCGATGCCGTAGGAGCCCATCGTCACGGTGACGAGCTTGCCCGACTCGTCGAGCACCCGCAGGTCGAGGGCGTCGGCGTACTTGCGGCCGAGCTGGAAGACGTGGCCCATCTCGATGCCGCGGGCGGTCTCCAGCGTGCCGTCGGCACAGACCGGGCAGTGGTCGCCGTCGCGGACGTCGGCGGCCTCCACGGTGCCGTCGGGGGTGAAGTCGCGGCCGGCCACCAGGTCGAGCACGTGCTTGCCGGGAGCATCGGCGCCGGTGACCCAGGCGGTGCCCTCGACCACGCGCGGGTCGACGAGGTAGCGGATGCCGGAGGCGTTCTTCTCCCCCAGGACGCCCGGACCGATGTAGCCCTTGACCAGCGCCGGGTGCTTGGCGAACTCGGCCTCGTCGAAGGGCTCGACCTCGATCGGCTCGAGCTGGCCCTCGAGCCGCTTCTGGTCGACCTCGCGGTCGCCGGGGACGCCGATCGCCACCGGCTCGCGGGTGCCGTCGGGGTGGTTGAGCACCACGAGCACGTTCTTGAGGGTGTCGCCGGCCGACCACGGCCGGTCCTGGCGCGGGTAGGAGGCGTTGAGGTGGTCGACGAGGGTCTGGATGGTCGGGGTGTCCGGGGTGTCCTCGACATGGGCGGCGGGCGCGGAGTCGTAGGCGACGGGCGCGGGCGGGCGCACCTCGACGGCCTCGACGTTCGCGGCGTAGTCGCAGTTGTTGCAGCGGACGTAGGTGTCCTCCCCGACCGCCGAGCGGGCCAGGAACTCCTCCGACCTCGACCCACCCATCGCACCGGACGTCGCCTTGACGATCACGTAGTCGAAGCCCAGCCGGTCGAAGATGCGCACGTAGGCGTCGCGGTGACGCTGGTAGCTCTCGGCGAGACCCGCGTCGTCGACGTCGAAGGAGTAGGAGTCCTTCATGGTGAACTCGCGTCCGCGCAGCAGCCCGGCGCGCGGCCGCGCCTCGTCGCGGTACTTGTCCTGGATCTGGTAGAGCGCGAGCGGAAGATCCTTGTAGGAGGAGTAGAGGTCCTTGACGACGAGGGTGAACATCTCCTCGTGCGTGGGCCCCAGGAGGTAGTCGGCGTCCTTGCGGTCCTTGAGGCGGAAGATCCCGTCGCCGTACTCGGTCCAGCGCCCGGTCGCCTCGTAGGGCTCGCGAGGCAGCAGCGCGGGGAACGACAGCTCCTGGGCGCCGATGCCGTCCATCTCCTCGCGGATGATCTCCTCGACCCGGCGTCGCACCTTCAGCCCGAGCGGCAGCCAGGAGTAGATCCCCGGTGCGGCGCGCCGGATGTAGCCTGCGCGGACGAGCAGCCGGTGGCTGGGGACCTCGGCGTCCGCGGGGTCGTCGCGCAGGGTGCGCACGAACAGGGACGACATCCGCATGATCATGGACGAAGATTACGGCCGCACCCTCGGTTCCAGCCAACCGGTTACCCCAACCGGTTGACCCCTGCGTCCCGGGCCCCCGGACCCGCGGCGGCGACTCCCAGCACCTACGGGAAGGACCCCGCAGAATCATCGAAGGCGACCGGGTCATCCGGGTGCCGGGCCGATTCCCCAGACTGCACGGCCGCTCGGGCTCCGGGTACGTCGTGGACTACAACGCTCGCGGTCAACGGGGCACCTATCTGCTCGGCTACGGCCCGTCCCGGCTCATCGCACCCGCGCATCAGACGACCGTGCGGCTCGCGGGCGATGGCAAGAGCCTCTCGATCGCGCGCTACCACCCTCGCCTCGACTACATCAGCGTCCGGATCCAGGCGCTACCGGGCGGCCGAGAGGTCGGCCGTACGGCCATCCGCCCCGACCAGTCGGTGATCGACGTGCGAGGCTTCCGCGCCGTCATCGGCGGGTCCTCCCGCGGCGGGCTGCTCTGGGACGCCCCCAGCGGCACTCGCCGCCTCAAGACCGGCATCATCCATGCCGCCGACATCGCCGCCGATCGGATCGCCTACTTCCACCGCGATCCGTCTCGGGGCGGTTGTACGAGGGTCGCCACGCTCACCCGGCCGCGTGCGGTGCTGTGGGCCTCCTGCCGCGAGGCGGTCGTGGCCTTCTCCCCGCCGGGCGCTTGCTGACCATGCCGAAGCTCAGCGACGGCGTCGGTCCGGCCAGGCTCTGGGAGCGTGGGGCCGGTGGCGGTCTCCACGCCTCGTATGCGATCCGTCGCGGCTACTTCGGCGACCCGCGGTGGGAGAGCGACACCGCCGTCCTCTTCAAGGCCTACGGTCGGCGCTCCTACGCAACGATCCGCTGCACCGCGGGCGTCTGCGAGCGGGCGACCCGCCTGCGGCCGAGCACCCCCGGTCTGATCCGGCCGTCGCGACGGACGGGCATCCGAAAGCAACCTATGGGCGGACCTGTGCGTCCTTCACATGTCCACCTCCACCGACCCAGTCACGACCAGACACCGAAGGACTCCGTCATGAAACGACTTCTCTCGGCCCTCGGGCTCGCCGCGCTACTGGCCACGACGCTGCCCGGCACTCCCGCACACGCGGCGGCGCCGGTGACCACCATCAAGCCCGCCGAGCTCCCCCGCGGTGCCGATGTCGCCGGACCGCACCTGGTCGGCAAGGTCATCGTGGACGGCGACCGGCGCGTCCGGGCTCCCGGGCGCGCCCCGTGGCTGCACGGCGCCTCCGGCGACGGCTATATCGTCAGCGCCCGCTCGGCCGGCCGCTGGCACCTCTACCGGGTGGGCGACGGGGCCACGAAGGTCCTCCACACCGGCGGCTACCCCGAGTACGCCGTCCTCTCCGACGACGGCGCCAAGGTCGCCCTGACGCTCTCCCAGACCAGCCGCCGCACTGTGGTGAAGGTGATCTCGGCCACCACCGGCGCCAAGATCCGCCGCAAGGCCTGGGCGAAGGCCCCGCGCGTTCTCGACATCGACGGCAACCGGGCCGTCGTCGGCGGGCCCGACGGCGGCTACCTGTGGAACCTCCGCACCGGGCGCAGCCGGGTCATCGACACCGGCTTCGTGTACGAGGCCGACCTCGGCGCCAACCGGCTCGCCTCCTTCGACAAGGACCCCTACGACGGCGGCTGCTCGAGCGTCAGCACCCTCCTCGGGCCGGAGGAGCTGTTCACCATCGACTGCACCGAAGCGGTCCGCGCCTTCTCCGACGACGGCGCCCGGATGATCACGGTGCACAAACTCTCCGACGGGATCGGCCCGAACCTGGTCCGCGAGCGCACGGTCGAGGGCAAGCGGCTCGCCACCTACAAGGTCGGCTTCTTCTTCGGCGAGATCCGCTGGGAGACCGACACCGCCGTCCTCCTCGACGCCTACGGAAAGCGCAAGGGCGCCACGGTCCGCTGCACCGAGGGCACCTGCGAGCGGGCCTCGAGTCTGCGGGCCACCCCCGCGGCCTGAACCTGGAGCAAAGCCGAGCGGCAGCCGGGGAGTGCCCGGCTGCCGCTCGACGCAGATGGGCACGCGGTCGGCTCGCGCGCGGGTTCCGCCCGCGCCGAGACGGGTAGAGTCGCGCACCACCGGCGCGCCGGACGGCGCGCCAGGGAGGCGGGGGACATGAGACGACGACTGATCGCACTCTGCGCGGCTGTGGTGACCATCGCGATGCTGTCGGGGCTGCCGGGGCTGCCGGGGCTGTCGGGGCTGTCGAAGCAGCCGGGGCTGCCGGGGCTGTCGGCGGTACCGGCGCAGCCGGCCGACATCAAGATCAAGCCGGGCAAGACGCCCCGCGGTCCCGACGCGGGGCCGAGATTGGACGGGTCGTCCATCATCGACGGCGATCGCAAGGTGCCCGTGCCTGGGAACCCGATCGCGCTCGTCGGCGCCTCCGACGATGCCTACATCGTCACCTCCGGTTTCCGGGGCGGGGCGAGGCTCCTGCGCGTCGACGAGGACGGCTCGCGAGTCCTGGCGACCGCTGAGGAGTTCGATCCCACCTTGTCCGCGGACGGCACCCGGATCGCCCTTGCCGACCGGAAGAACCGCCGAACGGTCACCACGGTGATCTCGGCGAGCACCGGCCAGAAGGTGCGACGCACCACCTGGGCCGGAAGCGCGTACGTACTCGACTTCGACGGTGACCGGATCGTGGTGGCCGGTCCGAAGCGCGGCTACCTGTGGAACCTGCACACCGGCAGGTCCCGGGGCATCGTTCGAGGCGCCCTGTACGTGGCCGATCTCGGCGCCGACCGGATGGCAGTCGCCGGCAAGGCCCCCTCGAAGGGTCGCTGCGAGACGGTCAGCACGATCACCCGCCCACGCACCACTCACTTCCGGACCTGTCGCGATCGGGTGATCACCTTCTCCGACAGCGGCGCTCGGATGATCACCGGTTCCCGCTCGGCAGACTTCACGACGGTCCGGCTACGCACGATCGGCGGCAAGAAGCTGGCCAGCTACACCATCAGCCGGAGCAACTGGAACATCGAGGGGCCGTCGTTCGAGACGGACACCACCGTGCTCTTCACCGGCTATTCGGGCTACCTCGGCGCGGTCTACCGCTGCACGGTCACCGCCTGCGAGCGCGCCAGCAAGTGGCTCGACAACCCCTACTTCTGAGGCTCGCTAGAACATCCGCCCTAGAACATCACGGTCGAGAACCGGGTCGACTCGCGGAAGCCGACGCGGTGATAGGCCCGCCGGGCGGGGTGGTTCCACTCGTTGACGTACAGCGAGACGACGGGAGCCACCTCGGCCCGGACCAGTTCCACCACCGCGGCCATCCCGGCGATCGCCAGGCCCTCGCCACGACGGTCCGGTGGCACCCACACGCCCTGGATCTGGGCGGCGCGCTCGGTCGCGCAGGCGACCTCGGCCTTGAAGACCAGCCGACCACGGTCGAAGCGGGCGAAGGACCAGCCCCGGGAGACCAGCTGGGTGACTCGCGCCCGATAGAGGTCCCCGCTACCGCCGGCCTCCGGGGAGACACCGACCTCCTCGGAGTACATCGCCACACAGGCCGGGTACAGCTCGCCGAGGTCGCTGCGCTCGGTGCGCCGCACCTGGGCATCGGCGGCGACGTCGGGTGACCGGTCGATGACCAGGTGCGGCTGCATCCAACGCGCCTCGCGCGGACGACCCCACGTTCCGGCGACACCGTTCCAGAAGGTGCGGACGGCCTCGTGCGGGCCGACGATCGTGGAGGCCGTGCGGTGCCGGGTCAGCGCCTTCTCGGCGAAGGCGCGCGCGTCGTCCTCGGTGGCCTCGATCGGCACCAGGTTCGCACCGACGTGGCAGGCGGCCACCAGCGCCCCGTCGTCGAAGCGACCCCACATCTCCCCGCCGAGCCATCGTGGCTCCAGCGTCGTGGCACGCGCCCGGTAGAGGGCGAAGACGTTGGTGACCGGGTCGCGGCCGGCCAGCGCCATGAACGCATCGAGGTCGGCAGGGCCGAGGACACGGACGCCGTGACGGCTGACTCCATGACGACTCGTCCCGTGACGGCTGGCTGGCACGCGGGCAGCCTACTGAGGATAGGGCCGCTCAGGACACGGACACCTCGGCGGCGGCGCCGTCGACCGACTCCATGCCCTCGGCGATCCGCATCGCCTCCTCGATGAGGGTCTCGACGATCTGCGACTCCGGGACGGTCTTGATGACCTCGCCCTTGACGAAGATCTGGCCCTTGCCGTTGCCGGAGGCCACGCCGAGATCGGCCTCGCGCGCCTCCCCGGGCCCGTTGACGACGCACCCCATGACCGCCACCCGCAGCGGCACCTCGAGCCCGTCGAGGCCGGCGGTCACCTGCTCGGCGAGGGTATAGACGTCGACCTGGGCGCGCCCGCAGCTGGGGCAGCTGACGATCTCCAGGCGACGCGGCCGCAGGTTGAGCGACTCCAGGATCTGCAGTCCGACCTTGACCTCCTCGACCGGAGGGGCGCTCAGCGAGACCCGGATGGTGTCGCCGATGCCCTGGGAGAGCAGCGCACCGAACGCGGTGGCCGACTTGATCGTGCCCTGGAATGCCGGGCCTGCCTCGGTGACCCCGAGGTGCAGCGGCCAGTCCCCCGCCTCGGCGAGCAGCTCGTAGGCGCGCACCATCACCACGGGGTCGTTGTGCTTGACCGAGATCTTGAAGTCGTGGAAGCCGTGCTCCTCGAACAGGCCCGCCTCCCACACCGCGCTCTCGACCAGGGCCTCCGGGGTGGCCTTGCCGTACTTCTCCAGCAGGCGCTTGTCGAGGGAGCCGGCGTTGACGCCGATCCGGATCGAGGTGCCACGGTCCTGCGCGGCCTTGGCGATCTCCTTGACCTGGTCGTCGAACTTGCGGATGTTGCCCGGGTTGACCCGCACCGCCGCGCAGCCGGCGTCGATGGCCGCGAAGACGTACTTCGGCTGGAAGTGGATGTCGGCGATCACCGGGATCTGCGACTTCTGCGCGATCGCCGGCAGCGCCTCGGCGTCGTCCTGGCTCGGGCAGGCCACCCGGACGATGTCGCAGCCGGCCGCGGTGAGCTCGGCGATCTGCTGGAGGGTGGAGTTGACGTCGGAGGTGAGCGTGGTGGTCATCGACTGCACCGACACCGGCGACTCGCTGCCCACCCCGACCTTGCCGACCTTGATCTGACGGGTCGGACGACGCGGCGCGAGCACCGGCGGGGGCGCAGCCGGCATGCCGAGGTTGATAGCGGTCATGGCGCCAAATCTAGCGGCCGCGCGTCTCTCGACCCACTCGCCGACCCTCACGCTGCGGGCCGGGCTCAGCTGGTGACCGAGAGCGGCACCACGATGTCGCCGACGATGAGCACCACACCCATGATCAGCATCGCTCCGGCCACGACGTAGGCCACCGGAAGCAGCTTGGCGGCGTCGACATAGCCGGGGTCGGGACGACGGCGCAGCCGGGCGAACCCGCGGCGCAGCGCCTCCCACAGCGCCGAGGCGATGTGGCCGCCGTCCAGCGGCAGCAGCGGGAGGAAGTTGAACAGCCCGATGAAGAGGTTGAACCCGGCGATCAGGCTGAGCAGGAAGACCGTCTTCTCCTGCACGTCGAGGACGTCGCTGGAGGTCTGCTCGCCGGCGAAGCGACCGCCGCCGACGATGCTCACCGGGCTGTCCTTGGCCCGCTCCTCGACCCCGACGATGGCCTTGCCGACGCCGTAGACCTTCACCGGCAGTTGGCCGAGGGCCTTGACCGTGTCGACGGTCATCGTGCCCATCGCGTCGAGGGTGAACAGGGGCCCGCCGGTCTCGGAGACCTCGCGCATCACCGGCGCGACACCGAGGAAGCCGACCTCGGTGAGCGTCTCGTCGGTCTCCGACGTCGGTCGCGCCTCGACGGTGGTGTTCGTGGTGCCGGTGTAGGTCTTGCCGTCGCGCTCGTAGGTGATGGCCGCCTCGCCGTCGCTGTTGACCCGGATCAGCTCGCGCAGCTGGTCCCAGCCGGTGACGGTGACCCCGTTGAAGGCGACGATCCGGTCGCCGGGCCTCAGCCCGGCCTCGGCGGCCGGGGCGACCGGGTCGGCGTCGGTGCACTCGCGGGTCCCGTTGTCCTCGGAGTAGGCGATCACGCACTGCGAGACGGTGTCGATCACCGGCGGCCCGGGCTCGACCTCGGCGTGGCGCTGGCCGTAGGTCGCGAAAACGATCCAGAACAGGACGAATGCGATGAGCAGGTTCACCGTGGGGCCGCCGGCCATCACGATGACCTTCTTCCACCACGGCATCTTGTAGAACAGCCGGTCGTTGTCCTCGGGCTTGACCAGCTCCCACTCGGCCGCGCGGGCATCGGAGATCAGCTGGGTGAACAGCCCGGTGTTCGACTTGCGGATCCGTTGCACCCGGTTGCCGTCGGCGTCGTACTCGACCTCCTCGACCAGCTCCTCCGCGGCCGGGGGGAGCATTCCGATGATCTTGACGTAGCCGCCCAGCGGGATCGCCTTGATGCCGTACTCGGTCTCCCCGACCTGCTTGCTCCACACCGTGGGGCCGAAGCCGACGAAGTACTGGGTGACCTTCCCGCCGAAGGCCTTGGCGGGGATCATGTGACCCAGCTCGTGGAGTCCGATCGAGACCAGGATCGCCAGGACGAAGATCAGGACTCCGAGGAGATACAGCAGGGGTGTCACGTAGCTCTCCGGATCGAATCGTGCGCGGCGGCCCGCGCCCAGGCGTCGGCGGCGAGCACGTCGTCGACGGTGAGGTTCTGGGACGAGACTACGTCGTGGCGTGCAAGGACGTCGGCCACTTGGTCGACGATCCCCGGAAATGTGAGCCGTCCGTCGCGGAACGCCGCCACGCAGACCTCGTTGGCGGCGTTGTAGACCGCCGGAGCGGTGCCGCCGGACGCGCCTGCCGAGCGGGCGAGCGCCACCGCCGGGAACGCGTCGTCGTCGACCGGGTGGAACTCCCAGGTCTCCGCCAGGCTCCAGTCGACGGGGGGCGCGGTGTCGGGGACGCGATCGGGCCAGGCAAGGCCCAGCGCGATCGGGATCAGCATCGTCGGCGGGCTCGCCTGGAGCAGGGTCGAGCCGTCGACGAACTCCACCATCGAGTGCACCACGCTGGTGGGGTGGACCACGACCTCGATCCGGTCGTACGGGATCCCGAACAACAGGTGCGCCTCGATCACCTCCAGACCCTTGTTGACCAAGGTGGCGGAGTTGATCGTGATCACCGGACCCATGTCCCAGGTCGGATGGGCCATCGCCTCCTCGGGCCGGACATCGGCGAGGGAGTCGCGCGAGCGGCCGCGGAAGGGCCCGCCGCTGGCGGTGAGCACCAGCCGGCGCACCTCGTCGGCGCGACCGCCGCGCAGGCACTGCGCCAGCGCGCTGTGCTCGGAGTCGACCGGCACGATCTGGCCGGGCCGGGCACGGTCGAGGACCACCGGGCCGGCCATGATCAGCGACTCCTTGTTGGCCAGGGCGAGCGTGGTGCCGGCATCGAGCGCGGCCAGCGTGGGGCGCAGACCCACCGCGCCGGTGATCGCGTTGAGCACGACGTCGCTCGGCCGGGCGGCCGCCTCGACCGAGGCTTCCTCCCCCAGGCCGGAGAACTCGGGCGCGAACTCGGCGACCTGCGCCTCGAACAGCTCCGGGTTGCTGCCGCCTGCGGTCAGCCCGACGACGCGGAAGCGGTCCGGGTTGCGGCGGACGACGTCGAGCGCCTGGGTGCCGACCGAGCCGGTCGAGCCCAGGACGACGACGTCACGGCGTTCGTGCGCGGAGGACGGTGGGGTCACCCGCCGATTCTGTCAGCGCTGCGTGCGCGAGGTGCGGCGACCGGCGTCTCGACGCCGCGGTGCCCGCCCTTGCCGGCCGGCTTGGTGATGAGCTGGGTGAGCACCAGGTAGGTCAGCCCTCCGACCAGGAAGGAGGGGATCGAGGCGGTGACGTAGGGGAAGATCGCCGACGGCACGTAGTCGATGGGGTCCAGGATGAGCGCGTAGGTGATCGCGCCGGTGGCGATCGAGACGAAGCCGACCAGGTTGAACCCGCGCCAGTACCCGTAGGTGGAGGTCTGCCAGGGGAGGTAGAGCTGCCGGATGTCGACCCGGGCGCGGCGCAGCACGAAGTAGTCGACGATCTGGATCGCGCACAGCGGCGCGACGAAGATCGCTCCCCACGAGAGGAACCGGCCGTAGTTGTCGTAGACCGCGGCCGGGAAGAAGACCAGCACGGCCGCCGGCCCGAGGATGGCCAGGCCCATCATCGGCCAGGGCAGCCTGCGGAAGAACTCCCCGCCGCCGCAGCGCAGGGCGACCATCGAGCCGTAGCCCTGGGAGAGGATCGCGGTGAGGTTGGCGCAGCCGATCGCGATCAGGGCGATCGAGCCGAGCACGACGCCGCCGAGGGGGAACATCCAGTCGGTGGGCTCGTCGAGCTGGAGGGCGAGGGCGGCGAAGACGCCGACGATCGCGGCGAGCACCGACGCGCCGAACACCCCGATCCAGTTCGGCCAGAAGGCGGCGCGCGAGCTGGTGGTGAGGCGGGCCAGGTTGCCGAGGTTCGGCCACCAGGCGAAGCCGCCGGCGATCCCGAGCTCGATGGCGAGCATGAAGCTGGTGTGCGGGTCGTCCTCGGGGGCCAGCGGCGCGAGGTCGGTCAGCTCGGACCACGAGGTCTTGGTGAACAGCAGCACGCTCATCCCGATCAGCACCACGATGAGCGCGGGCGCGATCACCCGGCTCACGTGCTCCACCGACACCGGGCCGCGGGCCAGGATGACCCACGACAGCACGATCGTGGCGAGGGCGGCGGTCGTGACCGCCGCGCCGTCGCCGCCGAGACTCAGCCCGAAGATCCGGTTGAGCAGGTTGACCGCGCCGTGACCCAGCATGATCGCCAGGACCGCCGCCCACGCGGCCGCGAACACCGTCGACATCGCCACCATCACCACGCGCGCACCGTTGGTGCCGAACACGCTGCGCAGCATGATGAACTGCTCGACGCCGTACTTCGCCGAGGGCAGGCACGGCGCCAGCGAGACCAGCAGCACGCTCACGCCGTAGCCGATGACGACGCTGGCGATCGCCTCGACGGCGCCGACGTAGTAGGCCACCGCCGCGCCCTGGAGGAAGGCCCAGGTGGCCACGGCGAGGCCGACGTTCACCGAGGAGTACTGCCAGAAGCCCCAGATCCGCTCGCGCGGCAGCAGCGGCAGGTCGTTGAGGGTCGCGTCGTCCGGGACGTCGAGGATCGAGCCCGGTCCCGTGTGCTCGCGGGCCATCACAGGGCCCACGCCAGCAGGGCGATCGAGACCAGCACGAGACCGACCACCAGGAGCACGAGGTCACGCAGCGGCAGGTCCTGCTGCACCATGCCGGGCTCCCCCGCCTCCAGGAGCGCCAGGCGGCGTTCGAGGTCGTCGTGCGGGTCCGGGTCGTGATCCATGGTGGCGCCTCTGGTCGTCGGGGTCGTCGGGGTCGTCTGGGTCGTGGGGTCTGCGGCGTGGGTCATCGGGCGAGCTCCTCGGCGATCGCGCGTGCCTCGGCCCGTCCCGAGCGGATCGCGCCGTCGATGTAGCCGTTCCAGACGCCAGCCGCCTCGGTGCCGGCCCAGCGGATCGGACCGACCGCCGCGCGGCGTCCGGCGTGGTGCTCGACCCAGGTGCCGGGCGTCGGGACGGCGGCGTAGGCGCCCTCGGCCCAGGGGTGGTCGGGCCACTGGGTCTCGACGTACCCGACCGGTTCGGCCGCCTCCGGACCCAGCACCTCGACCAGGACCTCCACCAGGTCCTTCTGGCGCGCCGCCCGGCCCTGGGCCGACCACGAGCGGTAGGCGTCGCCGTAGACGAAGGCGGCGATCACGCCCGGCGCGTCGTCACGTTCGGAGGCGTCGGCCGGCGAGTTGTCGAAGGTGTAGGAGAGCACCGAGTCGCCGTAGTCGACGATCTGCCCCGACAGGCCGGCGGCACGCCAGAACGGCGTGCGGTAGAGGAGATGCACCTTCGCGACGTCGCCCATCGGGCTGCGGGCCAGCCAACGGCGTCGCGCCTGCGGGAGGGCCGGACTGAACCGGATCCGCGCCTGAGCCGTCGGAGTGCCGGTGACGATCACGCGGCGAGCGGTCCACGACTGCTCGTCGCCGTGCAGGCGTACCCCGTCGGCGTCCCACTCGATGGCGCGCACCGGGTGGTCGAGCCGGATGCGGTGCCCGAGGGCCGCGGCGGCGGCCAGCGCCGGCGCCTGGGCTCCGCGGAGGAACCGGCTGTCCTGGGCGTGGTCGTGGGTCTCCATGAGCTGGGCGAACCCGCCGGCGGAGCGGACGTAGAACAGCACGTGGAAGAGCGAGACGTCGCGGGGCTCGCACGCCCACACGCCGCGGATCGCGACCCGCAGTCGCTCGCGGACCGCCTCGTCGTCGGTGCGCCGCTCGATCCAGTCGGCGAAGGTCTGGGAGTCCCACGTCGCCGCGTCGGCGCAGGCGGTGGGGTCGGCGAGGTCCACGCGGGCCGCGAGCTCGTCGAGCTCCTCGAGGGCGGCGTAGTAGGCCGCTGCCCCGGGGCCGTTGGGGCCCTCGCTGGAGGTGAAACGCACCTGCCGGCCCTCGGGCCACAGCTCGACGTGGGTGCCGTCGTCGAAGGAGCGGAAGGTCTCGCAGCCGAACCGGCCGGCGAGGTCGAGCAGAGCGGTCTGGGTAGGACCCACCCACTGCCCGCCGTGGTCGACGACCACGGGGGCATCGCCGGCGGTCTCGGTGCGGCTCCAGACCCGTCCCCCGACCCGGTCGTCGGCCTCGAGGACGATGACGTCGAGGCCCTGGTCGGTCAGGTCCAGGGCTGCGGAGAGGCCGGCGTACCCGGCCCCCACCACGATGACGTCCACCTCTGGGACCGCTGCTGAGACCACCCGTGGCACCCCCGGAGCTCCTGCGTCGTGGGCTGTCCACGACCGATCGGATAATTAACTGGTGCGCCAGTTAATAACTCCAGGGTGATCCCTGCCACACGGTTCTGTCAACGGTCCCGAGCAGACTTCATCGACCGGCACCGGCCATGGCACAGGGATCTGGCGGGTCGGAGCCGGCCCCGAAGGACCGCTCGATCACCAGATCAGGCGTGACTGAGGTGTCCGGTCGCCGCGCTGCGACGACCCTGGGGCCGCTCGGTGCGACCGGCGCCTTCCTGGGTGCCGACCGGGGCGCCGGCCTGGGTGCGCACAGCCGCGACCAGGGCGACGACGGTGGTCACGGCGGCGATGGCGGCCACGACCAGGAACACCACGGCGAAGGGGGCGACGGAAGGAAGGAGGGTGAAGTTCATGATCGAGGCCTTTCTACTTATGTAGTTGCTACTGATGTAGAAACTACGCTTGTAGAAGAGCGGTGCAAGTGCGGATCGATGTCTGGTGCGCCACACTGTGCGCGTGCCCCGCCCCATCGCCACCGAACGCCGCGCCGTCCTGCTCGACGCCGCGCTGCAGGTCGTCGTCCACCAGGGCCTGCGGGGACTGACCCATCGCGCCGTCGACCGAGAGGCCGCGGTCGCCGAGGGCACCACCTCGGCCTACTTCCGCACCCGCAAGGCGCTCCACCACGGCCTCGCGGCCTGGATCAGCCGACGCCTCGCCGGTGACATCGACGAGGTGGCCGGGCGGATCTCCGGCTGCGACCCCGCCGGACCGGAGGCGCTGGCGGCCGTCGTCGGACTGTTCACCACCTGGCTCGACGAGCCGGCCCTGCTCCAGGCCAAGGTCGAGCTCGCGCTCGAGGCCGCACGCGACGCGGAGCTGGCCGAGCTCCTGGCCTCCGACCGGGAGCGCGTCGTAGCGATCGTCGCGGACATCCTGGCCGCCCGCGGCAAGGCCCACCCCGAGCGCCGCGCCGCCATCGCGGTCGCCTCCTTCGACGGGATCCTGCTCGCGGCCCTCACCTGGCCCGAGGCCGACCGGGACGCCTTCGTCGCCGAGGGCGTCCGCTTCACCGTCCAGCCCCTCGGCCAGGACGACCCGTAGCCCGACCCGCATGGCCCGTGTGGACCGTATGACCCGCGTGGCCCGCGTGACCTGGCCCGTATGACATGGAGGCGGAGCGTCCGGACATGGACCGGGACATGAGCCCACCATCGGAGGACCTGTTCCGAGCCATCTATGCCCGTCACGCCCGCCCCGTCCTCGGCTACGCGCTGCGCCGCGTCGACGTCGCCGAGGACGCCGCCGACGTCGTCGCCGAGACGTTCCTGGTCGCGCTGCGCAGGATCGCGGACGTCCCGCACGAACCGGACACCCGTGCCTGGCTGTTCGGAGTCGCGCGCCGGGTCCTGGCGAACTCCCGGCGTGGCGATCGCCGACGCGGCCGGCTCGGTGAGCGCCTGCGCGGGGACGTCGCCGCGGCATTCCCCGACCATGCCTCGTTCGTGGCCACCACGCTCGACACCGAGCGGCTCCTGGAACCGCTCGGCGAGGTCGACCGGGAGATCGTGCGGCTGACCGCCTGGGAGGAGCTGAGCCCCGGCGAGATCGCCCAGGTGCTCGGCCTGACGCCGAACGCCGTGCGCCTGCGTCTGAGCCGAGCACGGCGCGGCCTGCGCGCGGCGGCACAGGAGCCGGGCGAGCCGGCCGGTCCGGAAGGTCCGCGACACGAAGGTGGAGCTGCCGGACACCCCCATAGCAACCATCCGTCCACCGCTCTCATGTCCGAGGAGCAGTCATGAACCGTCCCGAACTCCCTTCCCGCCTCGACGACGAGGCCCTTGCCCGGCTCCCGGTCGACCTCGGCCTGGCCGACCTCGAGCGCGAGCTGCTTCGCGAGCGCTCCGCCGGCCGGTCGAGGCCGGCGCGCCGGCTGCCGGTGATCGCGGCCGCGGCCGCGACGGTCGCCGTCGTGGCGTCCGTGGGCGTCACGCTCGCCGCCCTGTCCGGGGATGAGGACCCCGCCTCCGAGCAGAACGGCGTCGCCGGCTCTCCCAGCGGTCCGAGCACCCTGGCCGAGTCGCCCTCCCGTGAGCCCGCGACCGGCACCCCCGGCAGCGAGCCGAGGATCACCACCGGTGCGTGGGCAGGGCAGCAGGACTTCCTCGTGCTCGACGCCGCGGGGTGGTCGGCTAACGGCTACGCGGTCACCGATCCCGGCTACGGCCTGTCCTACGGCTGGAAGAACGGCCAGCGCACCTTCGAGGTGTCCTATGTCGCCGCCCGCCACTGGGAGGACCTCAAGGCCGACAACCTGCAGCCGGGCGAGGGAGCCACGATCGGCGAGATCGAGGTGCTGGGCGAGCGGGTGCCCTACGTCGAGTACGACTCCCAGCAGCAGATGGCCTTCGTCACGCTCCCCGACGGCTCGGGCATCCGGATCGACGGCGGGTTCACGACACCTGCCGACTTCGCCGCGCTGGTCTCGTCGCTGTCGAGCGCCGACGCCGCGGGCTTCGAGGCAGCCCAGCCCGGGATCGTGCCGCCCGCGCGCCTCGACGCCGCGCTCGCCCGCATCGTCGGGGAGATTCCGGCGGTCCCCGATCGCGACCTCGCCGTCGACGTCGCCGGCTACAACTCGCCCGCCTCGCTCGACGGCGCGGTGCTCATGGCGGTGAGCTGCCTGTGGGTCGACGAGTACGCCGACGCCCTGGACGCCGGGTCCGACGAGGGCATCGACGCCGCCGCGGCCGGCCTGCGCGGAGTCTCCCGTTCGCCGGTCGGCGAGCGGGCCGGCTATCCCGCCGACCTCAACAACGGCGCGGTCGTCGCGATGCGCGACCACGAGTCGGTGGAGTCGGTCTCCGGTCGCGCCGGCTGTAGCGGCTGACGGCCCGAGTGCTGGGTCGGCGCAGCTCTGCGCCGGCCCAGCACCGGCTACTCATCGGCAGCGTCAGCGCAGCCCGTTGCGCTTGGTGGCCTTGGGCGCGCGGGGAGCCTGGAGCCAGGCCTTGAAGAAGCCGCCGAGCCGCTCCCCGGAGATCTCGGTGGCGAGCCGGCGGAACTCACGCACCGAGGCGTTCCCGTTGCGGTTCTCCCGCACCCACGTGCGCAGGATCTTCATGAAGTCGCGGTGGCCGATGCGGTGCCGCAGCGCCTGGAGGGCCATGGCCCCCCGCGTGTAGACGGCCTGGTCGAACACCTTGCGCTTGCCCGGGTTGGTGAGGTCGACTCGCCAGAAGCTCCGGTAACCCTTGAGGCCGGAGTAGGCGTCCAGCAGCCAGGCCTGCGCCTTCTGACCGCCGTGCTTCTCGGCGTAGAGGGCCTCCATGAAGCTGGCGAAGCCCTCGTTGATCCAGATGTCGCGCCAGCGCTTGACCGAGACCGAGTCGCCGAACCACTGGTGGGCCAGCTCGTGGACCACCGTCTCGCGGTTCCAGAAGCCCCCATAGGTCGGCCGGGTCTGGTTCTCCAGCGCGAAGCCGGCCTGCAGCGGAGTGATCAGGCCACCGGTGGACTCGAACGGGTACGGGCCGAGCTGGCTGGACAGCCACTTGGTGATCGGCCCGCTCTTGCGCAGGGTGCGCATCGCGTTGCGCTGGCTGGCGCCGCGGTACTGCTTGGAGACCGCGACGTACCACGGCACGCCGGCGGTCTTGCCCTGGGCGATCCGGTAACGGCCCAGGGCGAAGAACGCCAGGTAGGTCGCCATCGGGTCCCGGGCGCTCCAGTGCGTGGTGGCCTGGTCGCCGGAGACGGTGCGGCTCTGCAGCAGCCCGTTGGAGACCACCTGGTGGGTCTTCGGACCGGTCACGGTGATGTCGAAGGTGGCCTTGTCGCTGGGGTGGTCGTTGGAGGGGAACCACCACGGCGCCATGTGCGGCTCGTTCATCGTGACGACCTCGACGCCGTCGGCGAGCCAGTTCCCCTCGCCGGCGTAGGTGTAGTCGCTCGGCTTGCCGCCGTACTCCACGACGACGTCGACGACGTCCCCCTTGGCGAGCGCCGTCGCGGGCTTGATCCGCAGCTCGTGCTTGTTCGGCTTCCCGAACGACGCCGGCTGTCCGTCGACGAGGACGCTGGACACCGGCAGCAGCAGATCGAGGTGGAAGAGCGGCAGGGACTTGGTCGCGCGCAGGGTGACGGTGGTGGCGCCCTCGAGCCGACCGGTGTCGAAGTCGTAGCGGTCGTGGATGTCGTAGTGCTTGACGTCGATGCCGCCGTTGCCGTCCAAGGGCCAGTACGGATCGCCGATCCCGGAGACGGTGGCACCCCGGTCGACGCCGGGCCCCGGTTGGGTGCCGGGGTCCGCCGACGCGGCCACCGGAAGACCGGAGAGGACGAGGGAGGCCAGGGCGACGGCTGAGACCGTGCGGATCCGCGAGTTCGACATGCCGGAACCGTAACCCGGCGCGGCATCCGGCGTCAGGGGGCAGGTCAGCTCAGCTCAACCACGTGGAGCGGTCGAGGACGACCCAGTTTCCCTCGGCGTCCCGGAACCGGAACCGCACCCACGCGTACGGGCGTGCGCCCGACCGGTCCCGGCGCCACTGACGCAGCTTCTTGAGCACGAAGGCGTTCCCGGCCTTGGTCTTCATGGTGACCCGAACCGAGGCCAGTCCGTCGCCGACCTTCACCGTCCGCGGCTCGAGCGCACGAGACCAGCGCGCGTTGCGGGTGGTCACACTGCCGGTGATCTGGACCGTGGTGCCCTTCTCTCGGGTCCCGGCCCACACCCGATACCGGACGGCGTCGCGCACCTTGACCTGCTGGGGCGCAGCCCGGGTGGGCCAGCAGACGCTGTCGGGCGCGGTCACGGCGGCGGGAGGGCTTCCCGGGCGAGCCACCGCGCGCCACCAGGCCAGCGGGCGATCGGGGCTGTCGGCGGTGAAGAACAGTCGCGAGCCGCCTGCGGCCAGCTCGTAGGGGCGGCTGCCTCGCGGTCCGGGCCAGGCGTCGACCACCGGCTGCGTGCCACGCGACGTCCCGTCGGTCATCCAGACCTCGGCCCCCAGGCCCGGGAACTGCTGGATGAAGGCCAGCCCGCCCGCGTACGGCAGGTAGCCCGGCCCGAAGTCGCTCGTCCTGGACCCCGACACGTCCAGGAGCTGGTGGTCACACGTCGAGACCGACGTGGCGCGGACGGCGCCGGGAGTCAGGGACCAGAGCCACTCGCGCATGGGGGCGTGCCCCGAGCGGGCGAAGTTGGGCTTCTGGAGCCGCTGCTTGAACAGCACCCGGCCGTCGACGGTCCCCATGATGGCGAGCCCCAGACCCGCGGCCGGGTCGAAGTCGGTCACCTGCCGCGTGCGACGGCCGTTGCTCACCCAAAGATTGGCCTGAGCGGTGGGCGTCCCCTTGACGGCGAAGGCGACCTGGTCGGCACCGAGGGAGACCAGCGAGCTCACCCGCTGCGGGGAGGGGAATCCGGGGGCCTTGCGGGTTCCGGCCCGGGTGCCGTCGCTGACCCAGAGGGCGCCCCTGGCCGGCCCGGGGAAGTAGGGCTCGTCGAGCCACCAGAGCCGGCGTCCCTCGGTCGCGAACTGCTGGACGCTGATCGGTCCGCACTTCCGGGCCGGCGAGACCCGGCGGGTACCCGAGGCAGTGCCGTCGGAGACCCAGATGTGGCAGGAGCCCACCCGGAACACGGCCCGGTCGCGCCAGACGCCCTTGAGCTCGATCTCGCGTGGTCCGTCGACGGTGTGGGCCCGTCTCGTGCCATCAGGGGTGCCGTCGGTGACCCAGAGGCCCTGCGCCCGGGAGGAGCGGTACGGAGAGCCCGAGAAGTACATCCGCTGGTTGCCGACGTAGACGTCGCGCAACAGGTTCGGGACGCTCGGAGCCAACACGACCTTGTCTCCCTGGGCGTCCAGGGTGAACAGCTCGCTGTCGTCGTCGACCACGAGCCGGTCGCCGACGGCGTACAGGCGTCCGGAGCTCGACTCGATCTCCATCAGCCGCACCGGCGTCTCGCCGTCCATCCGCCACAGAGTGCTCGGGGCGTTGAGCCGGTTGAGCACGTAGTAGAGCGTCCCGGCCACGACGACGGAGTCCCGAACGTTGACGTCGCCCTGCGGGTCCTGCACCGACGGCAGCGGGGTGACATCGACGTCGGTCGCCACCGCCGGCGTGCCCCCGGCCGCCAGGCACAGCACCAGCCCTACCGCGACGCCCATCGTCTGGACCCGCGCGCGCAACGATCTGCCCATATTCGTCTCCTCCGTGGGGATGCCACCGTGCCCGCTCGGGGCGACGACCCTCTACCCCATGACGGGTGAGGTGGCCCAGAAGGTTCCCCGTGCCTACGCACGCGTGCCCGTCGCGGGCACCAGCCCTTGGACGTTGAGCAAGCCGGGAGGGCGAGGAACGAGCCCGACCGGCGCCGACGAGACCTCACAACCGACCTCGCCAACGCTGGCAGCGACGGTCGCCGGGGTTCGATCAGTCAACGAGCGCCCGCTGACGCTCGCCTGCTCAACCTCCGGCCGCAGACACCAAGCCCTCGGAGGTTGAGCAAGCCGGGAGGGCGAGGAACGAGCCCGACCGGCGCCGACGAAACCTCACAACCGACCTCGCCAACGCTGGCAGCGACGGTCGCCGGGGTTTCGTCGGCGCTCGCTGACGCTCGCTTGCTCAACCTCCGGCGGTGGCAAGGACCCGTTGCCGGGGTTCGATCAGTCACCGAGCGCTCGCTGACGCTCGCTTGCTCAACCTCCGGCCGTGGCGAGGACCGTTGCCGGGGATTCGTCGGCGCTCGCTGACGCCCGCTTGCTCAACCTCCGGCGGTGGCAAGGACCCGTTGCCGAGGTTCGATCACGAGCGCCCGCTGACGCTCGCCTGCTCAACCTCCGGCGGCCGGCTGCTCGCGTATCCCCCAGGGGGAGCCGTAGGCGGTGAGCAGGTCGAGGAAGGGGACGGCGTCGAAGGCCTCGGGCCCGAGCACACCGGTGCCGCTCCACACGCCGGTCGCGAGCAGCTCGAGCGCGATCACCGGGTTCACCGCCGTCTGCCACACCACGCACTGGTGTCCGTACTCCGCCATCGTCCACTCGTTGTCGACGACGTGGTACAGGTACGTCGAGCGCGGGCCGGTGGGGTTGCCGTCGGCGTCCTTGCCGGTGCCGGTGACCCACAGCCCCGCGCAGGTCTTGCCGCGCATGCGCGGCCCGACCGTGGCCGGGTCGGGCAGCACCGCCGCGACCACGTCGCGCGGGCTGACCTCCAGGCCCTTCACCAGGACCTTCTCGGTGCGGTCGAGACCGAGGGTGTGCAGCACCTTGAGGATGGTGATGAACTCCTCCCCCAGGCCGTACTTGAACGTCGCGCGCCTGCAGTCGATCCAGCGCGGCATGAGGAGCACCTCCTCGTGCTCGACGTTGACGCACTCCACCGGCCCGATGCCCTCGGGGAAGTCGAAGACCTCCGGCTCGCTGAACGGCGCGGTGGTGTGCCACTCGCCGTCCTGCCACACGATCGGCGGGTTGAGGCACTCCTCGATCGTGGTCCACATCGAGAACGACGGCGCGAAGATCTCCACGCCGTCGTCGTCGGTGACCACGAGGTTGGCGCCGTCGCGGGTGCCGAGCTCGTCGATGTCGGCGAAGAGGTGGTCGGCGGCGTACCGGGCGAAGACGTCGGAGAGCCCCGGCTCGACGCCGATGCCGACGAGCGCGAGGCGCCCGGCCTCCTCCCACTCCCCCGCCACGGCGAACTGCTCGTCGCCCAGCTTGACGCCGGGTCTCTTGTACGGCGTCTGCGGATGCGGCTTCGACAGCGACATCGCCATGTCGAGGTAGTCGGCGCCGGCGGCCAGCGCGCCGTCGAAGATCGGCATGTTGAAGACCGGGTCGACGGCGTTCATCACGTGGGTGATGGCGTGCTCGCGGCACAGGGCCGCCACGGCATCGGCGTCGGAGGCGTCGATCCGGGTCGCGACGAAGCGGTCCCCGGCGGCGTCGGCGGCACGCTCGGCGCGGGCGAGGTCGTAGTCGGCGACCACGACCGTCTCGAAGAAGTCACGCCGCGCGGCGATCGCGGTGAACGCCCCGCCGACGCCGCCTGCGCCGACCAGCAGGATCCGCATCGGCTTGGCCTCAATCACCGTAATAGCTCATCACGTGCTTGATGCGCGTGTAGTCCTCCAAGCCGTACATCGACAGGTCCTTGCCGTAGCCGGAGTGCTTGAAGCCGCCATGCGGCATCTCGGAGACGAACGGGATGTGGGTGTTGATCCACACCACCCCGAAGTCGAGCTTGCGGCTCATCCGCAGCGCCCGGCCGTGGTCCTTGGTCCACACGCTCGAGGCCAGGCCGTACTGGACGCCGTTGGCCCACCGCAGCGCCTCGGCCTCGTCGGAGAAGCGCTGCACGGTCATCACCGGACCGAAGATCTCGGTCTGGATCTGCTCGTCGTCCTGCTGGAGGCCCGAGAGGACGGTCGGCTCGTAGAAGTAGCCGCGCTCGCCCTTGCGCAGGCCCCCGGTCTCGATGGCCGCATGGTCGGGCAGCCGGTCGACCATCGCGGACACACGGTCGAACTGGGCCTGGTTGTTCAGCGGGCCGAAGTAGGTGTTCTCGTCGTCGGGTGCGCCGGTGGGCATGTTGCGAGAGGCCTCGGCGAGCGCGGCCACGAACTCGTCGTGGATGCCGTCCTGCACCAGGACCCGGGTGGCGGCGGTGCAGTCCTGGCCGGCGTTGAAGAGACCGGCGCCGGCGATCCCCTCGGCAGCCTTGGCGACGTCGGCGTCGTCGAAGACCACGACCGGCGCCTTGCCGCCCAGCTCGAGGTGCACCCGCTTGAGGTCGCTGGCAGCCGACTCGGCCACCTCCATGCCGGCGCGGACCGATCCGGTGATCGCGACCATCTGTGGGGTCTTGTGCGCCACGATCGCGCGGCCGGTGTCGCGGTCGCCGCACACGAGGTTGAGGACGCCGGGCGGCAGGAACTCCTGGCAGATCTCGGCCAGCAGGCTCGAGCTGGCCGGCGTGGTGTCGCTCGGCTTGAGGACGATCGTGTTGCCGCCGGCCAGGGCCGGGGCGATCTTCCAGATCATCATCATCAGCGGGTAGTTCCAGGGGGTGACCTGGCCCACGACGCCCACCGGCTCCCGCCGGATCCACGAGGTGTGCTCGGCGAGGTACTCCCCGGCCGACTTGCCTTCGAGCAGGCGCGCGGCACCGGCGAAGAACTTGAAGTGGTCCGAGGCGTAGGGCATCTCCTCGGCCATCGTGACGCCCAGCGGCTTGCCGGTGTCCAGGCACTCGACGGAGTTGATCTCCTCGATGCGGTCCTCGATGGCGCCGGCGATCTGCAGCAGCGCGTTCGAGCGGTCCTGCGGCGTCGTGTCGCCCCAGGTCTCGAAGGCCTCGGCCGCGGCGGCGTAGGCGCGGTCGACGTCCTCGGCTCCGGAGAGCGGCGCGGAGGCGTAGATCTCTCCGGTGGTGGGATCGATGACGTCGTAGGTCTCCCCCGACAGGGAGTCGACGAGCTCACCGTTGACGACGTTCTTGAAGGTCTTGTCGGCCATGCGGGGAGCCTAGCCACAGCACAACCGAATCGGTAGTGCACTGTCGCTTCGTTCACCGATTTCGTTGTCGAACCACCGCATCACCGACGATCCGGCTATTGCCGAGGTTCAGCTGACGCGTTCGCCGGCGATCCAGGTGCTGGCCACCCCGGCCGAGCCGATCTCGCTCGGCTCGCCGGCGAAGGGATCGGCGTCCAGCACGACCAGGTCGGCCACCGCGCCCGGCTCGATCCGGCCGGCGCCGTCGAGCCTGTCGCGGTGGTTGATCCAGGCACTGCCGGAGGTGTAGGCGGCGAAGGCGGTCTCGAGGGCCAGGGCCTGCTCGGGCAGGAAGGCCTCCGAGCCGGCCGGACCGCTCTCGCCGTAGGCCCACCGGTTGACCGCGACATGGATCGCCTGAAGCGGGTCCGGGCTGCTCACCGGCCAGTCGGATCCGGCGGCCAGGTGGGCTCCGGCGCGGTGGAGGTCACCGAACGGGTACTGCCACCGGGCGCGCTCCTCGCCCAGGAAGGGCAGCGTGAGCTCGACCATCTGTTCATCCAGGCAGGCCCACAGGGCTTGGAGGTTGGCACTCACGCCGAGCTCGGCGAAGCGCGCGACGTCGTCGGGGTGGACGAGCTGGAGGTGCGCGATGTGGTGGCGGCGCGCGCCACGCCGAGCAGGGTCGGTGCCGGCGAAGGCGTCGAGCGCCTCGCGGACCCCGCGATCGCCGATCGCGTGGACGTGCACCTGGAATCCGGCGAGGTCCAGCGCGCGGACGGCCTCGCCCAGTGCGTCCGCGGCGAGGAAGGAGTGCCCGCTGTTGCCGGTGCTGTGACCGCACCGGTCGAGGTAGGGGGAGCCGAGCGCCGCCGTGCCGTTCTCGGCGACGCCGTCCTGCATGATCTTCACCGTCGTCGCCCGGAACCGGCCAAGACTCATCTCCTCACGCCGTGCGACGAGGTCGGCGACCTGCTCGACCCCACGCGCGCGGTCCCACCACAGCGCTCCGACCACGTCGGAGCGCAGCGCGCCGCTGCGGGCCGCCGCGGTGTAGGTGGAGGCGGTGTCGTCCATGCCGGAGTAGGCACCGACGATCGCGTCCTGCCATCCGGTGACGCCGAGGGAGTGCAGGTAGGCCTGCCCGGTCATGAGCGCGGCGGCGTAGTCGTCGTCGGTGGTGGGCGGCAGGTGCCGGCTGACCAGCGCGGTGGCGCCCTCGTGCAGCGTGCCGGTCGGGACGCCGTCGGCGTCCCGCTCGATCCGGCCGTCGGCCGGGTCCGCGGTGTGCTGATCGATTCCGGCGATCTCCAGGGCGCGGGAGTTGACCCATGCGCCGTGGTGGTCGCGGTTCGGGAGGAAGACCGGACGGTCGGGGACCACGGCGTCGAGCGCGGCCGCGGTGGGAGTTCCGCCGGGGAAGGCCGGCATCGCCCAGCCGCCGCCGAGGATCCACTCGGCGTCGGGATGCGCGGCCGCGTAGGCGGCCACTGCGGCGAGGTACTCCTCGGCCGTGTCGAGCTCGGAGAGGTCGCAGCGCATCCGCTCCAGACCGCCCTGCACGGGATGCACGTGGGCGTCGATGAAGCCCGGCGACACCAGGCCGCCGCCGGCGTCGACGACCTCGGCGCCCTCGGGAGCCTCGAGCTCCCGCCCGACCGCGACGACCCGCCCACCGCTCACCAGGACGTCGTGGCCGGGGCCGCGGTGGCGGTGGCCGTCGAACAGGGCAGCGTTGCGGAAGATCGTCGTCACGCCAGACAGTCTGGCACGACTGATTCCGCACCATCCAGGTCTCCACGCGACGGATTCACTTGCGAAACTCGGATCCGACCCTCAGGATGGACACATGGACGCCGCAGAACTCCAGCACGCAGCGAAGAACAACCTCTGGATGCACTTCACCCGGATGGGCACCTACGCCGACAACGACGTTCCGGTGATCACCCGCGGCGAGGGCGCCTACATCTACGACAGCTCCGGCAAGCGCTATCTCGACGCGCTCGCGGGCCTGTTCGTCTCCCAGCTCGGCCACGGACGCACCGAGCTCGCCGAGGCGGCCGCCGCGCAGGCCAAGGAGCTGGCGTTCATGCCGCTGTGGTCCTACGCGCACCCCTCGGCCATCGAGCTGGCCGCGAAGGTCGCCGACGCGGCACCGGGCGACCTGAACCGGGTGTTCTTCACCAGCGGCGGCGGCGAAGCCGTCGAGACCGCGTGGAAGCTGGCCAAGAACTACTTCAAGCTCGTCGGCAAGCCGATGAAGCACAAGGTGATGAGCCGCACCATCGCCTACCACGGCACCACGCAGGGCGCCCTGTCGATCACCGGGCTGCCCGCCCTCAAGCAGCAGTTCGAGCCGCTGGTGCCCTCGACGTTCCGAGTGCCGAACACCAACATCTACCGCGCCCCGATCCACGGCGACGACCCGGAGGCCTTCGGCCGATGGGCGGCCGACCAGATCGCCGTCGCCATCGAGAACGAGGGTCCCGACACCGTGGCCGCGGTGTTCCTCGAGCCGGTGCAGAACGCCGGCGGGTGCTTCCCGCCGCCCCCCGGCTACTTCCAGCGGGTCCGCGAGATCTGCGACGAGTACGACGTCCTGATGGTCTCCGACGAGGTCATCTGCGCCTTCGGCCGGCTCGGCCACCTCTTCGGCGCCGAGCGCTACGGCTACCAGCCCGACATCATCACCTGCGCCAAGGGCATCACCTCCGGCTACGCCCCGCTCGGCGCGATGATCGCCAGCGACAAGCTGATGGAGCCCTTCCTCGACCCCGACGCGATGTTCGCCCACGGCTACACCTTCGGCGGCCACCCCGTCTCCACGGCGGTCGGCCTACGCAACCTCCAGCTGTTCGAGGAGGAGAAGGTGCTGGAGAACGTCCGCGACAACGAGGGCGCCTTCCGCGCCACACTGGAGAAGCTCAAGGACCTGCCGA
The DNA here is from genome assembly GCF_037936805.1 of Nocardioides epinepheli. Classification (NCBI taxonomy): domain Bacteria; kingdom Bacillati; phylum Actinomycetota; class Actinomycetes; order Propionibacteriales; family Nocardioidaceae; genus Nocardioides; species Nocardioides epinepheli. The sequence goes on from NZ_JBBMMC010000009.1 coordinate 65,003, forward strand.
TCGTCGGCGACGTCCGCGGCGACGGCTACTTCTACGGCATCGAGCTGGTGAAGGACAAGGCCACCAAGGAGACCTTCACCGAGGAGGAGTGCGAGCGCCTGCTCTTCGGCTTCGTGTCCAAGCAGCTCTACGCCGAGGGCCTCTACTGCCGCGCCGACGACCGCGGCGACCCGGTCGTCCAGCTCGCTCCCCCGCTGATCTGCGACCAGACCCACTTCGACGAGATGGAGCAGATCCTGCGCACCGTCTTGGAGAAGGCCGGCCAGATGATCTGAGGGGGGTACGGGGGCAGATCCTGGTCAACGACGCCGAGTCGGCTTTCGAGCCGGCTCGGCGTCGTCTCCTTTTCCTCCCGACGAGCCACCGCGTCGACTGGGCGGCCGAAACCTGAACTTGTCGGCCGGGGTATCGGCCGTCAAGTTCAGATTTCCCCGGTCGACCGGGGAAATCCCGGCGACGAACGGTGCACCAACCCACGCCGACAAGCAATCCGACTCACCCTCACCACGCGTCCCACTGGGCGGCCCAAACCTGAACTTGTCGACCGGGATATCGGCCCCCAAGTTCAGACTTCCCCGGTCGACCGGGGAAATCCCGCCCCCGCCGGCCCGCAGCCCCACGCGCGAGGCCGACCACCAGCTCAGCTGTCGAAGCCCAGCCCGGCCTTGTCGAGTGCGCGGAGCCACAGGTTGCGGCGGCCCTCGTTGCGGTCGGCCCGGGCCATCGCCCAGCGGGTGAGGTTGATGCCGATCGCGCGGGCGGGCTCCGGGGGGAAGGGCAGGGGCTTGCGGCGGACCATCTCCAGCTCGGTGCGCTCGGTGGGCTCGCCGGCCAGCAGGTCCAGGACGACGTCGGCGCCGAAGCGGGTCGCACCCACGCCGAGTCCGGTGTAGCCCAGGGCGTAGCCGAGGCGGCCGTGCAGGGCGGTGCCGTAGAAGGCGGTGAAGCGGGTGCTGGTGTCGATGACGCCGCCCCACCGGTTGCTGAAGCGCAGGCCCTCGAGCTGAGGGAAGGTCTCGAAGAACTGCTCGGCAAGCAGGTTATGGGTGCGCTCGGACTGCTCCAGCGAGCGGGCGATGTGCGAGCCGAAGTGGTAGACGGCGTCGTAGCCGCCCCACAGGATCCGATGGTCGCGGGTCTGGCGGTAGTAGTGGAACTGGTTGGCGGTGTCGGCGAGCCCCTCGCACCCCTCCCAGCCGATCGCCGCACGCTGCTCGGGCGAGAGCGGCTCGGTCATCAGCACGTGGTCGTAGACCGGGACCACCATCAGCCGCAGCCGCCGCAGCAGCGGACGGAACGCGTTCGTGGCGAGCGCGACCTGCCGCGCGCGCACGCTGCCGTGCGCGGTCCGCGCGCGGACGCCGTCGGGCTCGTCGTGGATCGAGAGCACCTGGGTGCCCTCGTAGACCGAGGCGCCGAGGTCGGTGCAGGCGTGCCGCAACCCCCACGCGAGCCGGGCCGGCTCGACCAGTGCCGTACCGGTCGAGTCGAGAAGTCCGGCGAGATAGGTCGGGCTGTTCACCTTGGCTCTGACCTCGTCGCGGTCGAGCAGCTCGACGTCGTGACCGGCCTCGCGCATCAGCGCGCCGAACTCGGTCAGCTCGCGCACCTGGTGCGGCGCGGTGGCCACCGACAGCTCGCCGGTCTCCTCCCAGTTGCAGTCGATGTCGTAACGGGCGATGGTGTCGGCGATGCCGCGCAGATTCTCAGCGCCCAGCCGGTCGAGCTCGGGGAGCTCGTCGGGCCAGCGCTCGAGTCCGTTGCCGAAGCCGTGGGTCAGCGACGACGAGGCGAACCCGCCGTTGCGCCCGCTGGCCTCGTTTCCGCAGCGGCCGGCCTCCAGCACCACCACACGACGTCCGGGCTCTCGTTCGAGCGCGCGCAGTGCCGTCCACAGACCGCTGTAGCCGCCGCCGATGACGAGCAGGTCGGCGTCGACGTCACCTCGTAGAGCCGGCAGCTGATCGGGGCGCATCGGATCCTCGAGCCAGTACACCGACGGCGAGGCGTCGGCCAGCGCGCGGGACGCTGCGTGAGCGGCGCTCACCGGACGGCGCGGCGCCGAGCACGGGACTGCCCGATCAGGACGATGGCGAGAGAGATCACGATCATCACCGTACCGACGACGTTGATCTGCATCGGCACCGTGCGGCGGCTCACACCCCATACGTACATGGGGAACGTCGTGGTGTTGCCGGAGTTCAGGTTGGTGATGATGAAGTCGTCGAAGGAGAGCGAGAAGCTCAGCATCGCCGCACCGAGGATGCCGGGGAAGACCAGCGGGAAGGTGACCTTCCAGAAGGTCTGCGACGGCGTCGCGTACAGATCGGAGGCGGCCTGCTCCAAGGCGTCGTCCATGCCGGCCAGGCGGGCACGCACCGTGACCACCACGAACGACAGGCAGAACATGATGTGGGCGATGAGGATCGTCCAGAAGCCGAGCTGACCGGCGAGACCGGCAGCCACGAACATCGCCAGGAGCGAGGAGCCCAGCACGATCTCGGGGGCGGCCATGGGCAGGAAGATCAGCAGGTTGCTCGTGGAGCGTCCCCAGAACTGGTGGCGCACCAGCGCGAAGGCGGCCAGGGTGCCGAGCAGGGTGGCGACCAGCGTGGCGAGCAGGCCGATCTGGACGCTGCGGCCCAGCGCCTCGCACATGCTGGGGTCCTTGCACGGGTTGAGCCAGTTGTCGAGGGTGAAGCCGTTGAACTTGTAGAGCTTCGACTGCTCGCTCAGCGGCTTGTTGAAGCTCATCAGCACCACGACCGCGATCGGCACGAACGTGTAGGCGAGCACCAGCAGACCGAGGATCAGGACCAGGTTCTCGCGCAGCCACGCCAGCGGGCTGCGCCGCGGCAGCTTCGTCGGACGGCGCCGCGGGCTGGTCGCGGGCGTGGCGGTCGAGGCGCTCACAGCAGCTCCTCCGTCCCGGCGCGGCGGACGTAGACCAGGACCATCACCAAGATCAGCAGCATCAGGATCACCGAGAGCGCACCGGCGGCCGGGTAGTCGTTGGCGTCGGTGAACAGGCTCTGGATGACGTTGCCGATCATCCGGGTGTTGGTGTTGCCGAGCAGCTCGGCGTTGATGTAGTCGCCGACCGCCGGGATGAACGTCAGCAGCGTGCCGGACACCACGCCGGGCAGCGACAGCGGCCACGTGACCTTGAAGAACGACACGATCGGGTTGCCGTACAGGTCGTTGGAGGCCTCGATCAGCCGGTAGTCGATCTTGTCGAGGCTGGCGAACAGCGGCAGCACCATGAAGGGCAGGAAGTTGTAGGTGAGGCCGGCGATCACCGCGAACGGGGTGGCGAGCAGCCGGCCGTCGCTGCCGAGGATGTGCAGGAACTGCAGGGTGTTCACGATGAAGCCGTCGTCGGCGAGCAGCAGCTTCCACGACAGGGTGCGCACCAGGAAGCTGGTGAGGAAGGGGGCGATCACCAAGACGAGCATGAGGGTCTTCCACTTGCCGGACTTGAAGGCGATCGCGTAGGCGAGCACGTAGCCCAGGATCAGGCACAGCAGGGTCGCGATCCCGCCGTAGGCCAGCGATCGCACCAGCGGCTTCCAGTACTCCTGGACCACGTCGACGTAGTTGCCGAAGGCGTACGTCATGTCGTAGCCGCGGAAGTCGGAGCCTGCGGGGTCGTAGAGGCTGGTCGCGATCAGGGAGTAGAACGGGAAGGCGAAGAAGACCAGCAGCCACAGCGCGGCCGGCAGGATGAGCAGGTAGCCGGTGCGTCCCCGCTTGCGCACCATCTCAGCCATCGGCGCCGACCTGCTCGGCACCGGCGTGGGCGTCCTGACTCGGGTCGAGCAGGAAGGCGTACTCGGGGCGCCACGACAGCTCGACGTCGTCACCCACCCGGAACATCTGGGCGCGACCGGTGTTCTGCTGGAACACCTGGAGCTCCTGGCCCCAGGGCATCTTCACCAGGTACTGGGTGCTCACTCCGACGAAGCTGACGTCGGTGACGACCCCGCCGGGCACGGTGTTGCCGGGCGCGTCGAGCTCCTCGCCGGGAGCGCCGATCAGCACCTTCTCCGGCCGGATGCCGATCCACCCGCGTTCGCTGTCGGTGTGGGCGCGGTCGGCGGGTACCGACACGGGGACACCGTGCATGTCGAGGTTCACGACGTCGCCCGAGCGGCCGGTGATGCGGCCCTCGACCAGGTTCGACTGGCCGAGGAAGTTGGCGACGAAGGTGCTCTGCGGATTCTCGTAGAGCTCGGCGGGCGCGCCCATCTGCTCGATGATGCCCTTGTTCATCACCGCCACCGTGTCGGCCATCGTCATGGCCTCCTCCTGGTCGTGGGTGACGTGGATGAAGGTGAGGCCGACCTCGGTCTGGATCCGCTTGAGCTCGATCTGCATGTTGCGGCGCAGCTTGAGGTCGAGCGCCCCGAGCGGCTCGTCGAGCAGCAGCACCTCGGGCTTGTTGATGAGCGCTCGGGCGAGAGCGACCCGCTGCTGCTGGCCGCCGGAGAGCTGGGCGGGCTTCTTGCGCGCCTGGCTGCCGAGCTCTACCAGGTCGAGCATCTCCTTGACCTGGGCGTCGACGTTCTTCTGCTTGCGGCGGCGTAGCCCGAAGGCCACGTTCTCGAAGATGTCCAGGTGCGGGAACAGCGCATAGCTCTGGAAGACGGTGTTGACCGGGCGCTGGTAGGGCTTGCTGCGGGTGATGTCCTTGCCCGCAAGCACGATCGAGCCGGAGGTGGGCGTCTCGAGACCGGCGACCATCCGCAGGGTCGTGGTCTTGCCGCAGCCGGAGGGTCCCAGCAGCGCGAAGAAGGAGCCGCGCGGCACGTCGAGGTCGAGGTCGTCGACGGCGGTGAACGTCGCGAACGACTTGGTGAGCCCACTGAGGCGCAGTCCGTCGAACTCGCCGTTCGCACGGGACCTGACGCCGCCTGCGCCGTCCTTGGCGAGTGCCGGCGTGGCCGGATCCTTCTCAGCCGCCTGTGACATTGGCCCAGTCCCTCTCGTAGTCGATGGTCTGCCGGTCATCGAGCGGCATGAAGTCGAAGGTGTCCTTGAGCATCGCTTCGTCGGGGAAGATCAACGGGTCGTCGACCAACGAGGGGTCGACCTTCTCCATGGCCTGGCGAGCCCCCTCGACCGGGCAGATGTACCAGACCCAGGCGGCGAGCTTGGCGGCCACTTCGGGCTCGTAGTAGTAGTTGATCCACTCCTCGGCGTTGGCCTGGTGGGTCGCCTTGTTCGGGATGAGCATGTTGTCGCTCCACAGCGACAGCCCCTCCTCCGGGGCGACGAACTTGATGTCGGGGTTGTCGGCAGCGACGGCGATGACGTCGCCGGACCATGCCTCGCAGGCCAGGGTGTTCCCTGCAGCCAGGTCGCTGAGGTAGTCGTTGCCGGTGAAGGAGCGGATCTGTCCGCTGTCGACGACCTTGCGCAGATGGTCGATGGCGTTGTCCCACTGGTCCTGGGTGAAGTTGTCGGGATCGGCGCCGTCGACCCGCAGCATGAACGCCATGGTGTCCCGCATCTCGCTGAGCAGGGTGACCCGGCCCTTGAGGTCGGACCTAGTGAGCAGCTCCTCGAACGAGCGGACCTCGCCGGTCAGCGAGGAGTTGTAGGCCAGTCCGGTCAGTCCCGACTGCCAGGGTGCGTGGTAGGTCAGGTCCGGATCCCACTGGACGCCGCGCAGCGGCTTGATGAGGTTCTTGTGCAGGTTCGGAACCGCCGCCTTGTCCAGCGGCTGGATCCACCCCAGCGAGATCATCCGCGCGGCCATCCAGTCGGTGAGCATGAACATGTCGGTGTTGATCGGCTGGCAGTCCGCCAGCTGGTTGCGGACCTTCGCGTAGTACTCCGCGTTGTCGTTGACGTCGTCGGTGTAGGTGACGTCGATGCCGGTGCGCTCCTCGAACACCGAAACGGTGGAGGTCTTCTTGCGCACGGGGTCGATGTAGGCCGGCCAGTTCGAGATCAGCAGTCGCTTGTCGCTGCTGGACACGTCGGCGGCCTTGCAGGTGGCGGGGTCCTGGGTCGCCCCCGCGGTGCCGAAGAAGGGCAGCTTGAGCGCCGCACCGCCGATGCCCAGGGCAGCCAGACCGCCCCCGGCCTGCAGCAGCCGGCGTCGGGTGAGCGCACCCCGCCCACTGTGCCCACTGTGCCCAGCGGCTGGCGTGCCGGCGGTCTCTCCTGACGGCTCTGGCGGCATCCGACCCCCTCGTCTGGCCTGGGCCCACACCTGTGGGTCCTGCCGGATCGTGTCATGTGACGTGCCCCACGACAAGGGATTCCTTCGATCGAATCGGCATCAACAACGGAATTCGTAGTTTTCGGCCCCTTTGGGGGTGCTTCCCAGCCCATACGTCGGTACCTTGCGGTCATGACCCGCTCCCCCTCGAACCCGGCGCTCGACGACGTCTCCAAGGCGATCATCGAGCAGCTCCAGCAGGACGGGCGGCGCTCCTACGCCGCGATCGGCAAGGTCGTGGGCCTGTCCGAGGCGGCCGTGCGGCAGCGGGTCCAGCGGCTGGTCGACAGCGGCACGATGCAGATCGTGGCGGTCACCGACCCCATGCAGCTCGGGTTCGCCCGGCAGGCCATGATCGGCATCACCACCAGCGGGCCGATGGAGCCGGTAGCCGACGCACTCGCCGACCTCGACGAGGTCGACTACGTCGTCATCACCGCCGGTCGCTACGACCTGCTCGCCGAGATCGTGTGCGAGAGCGACGACCGGCTGCTGGAGCTGATCTCGGCGAAGATCCGCACCATCCCCGGGGTGGCGAGCACCGAGACGTTCATGTACCTGCGCCTGGAGAAGCAGTCCTACTCGTGGGGCGTGCGCTGAGTTCGGATCCAGGCTGAGCTCACGCACGGCCGGCAGGAGGTGGCCGGGTCATCGGGCGTGCCGGCTTGGGTGGGACGCCGTCGTCGGATATAACTAGAGTAATTCACTCTACTTTAGTCCTCGACGCGCCTACTCACCCCCCGGGAGCCCCCATGCCGGTCCTCACCATCGACGTCCCCGCACTGGGCAACCGGTGTCATCTCGTGCACGACGGCCGGGTGGCGATCGTCGTCGACGCGCCGCGCGACCTGACCGCCGTCGAGGCCGCCGCCGAGGCCGCCGAGCTGGAGATCGTCGCGGTGGCCGACACCCACATCCACAACGACTACGTCTCAGGGGCGCTCGGGCTGGCTCGTCGGCACGGAGCCGACTACCTGCTCTCCGCGGACGAGAGCGTCGACTTCGAGCGGGTCGGTGTGCACGACCGGGACCGTCTCAGCTACGGCTCCATCGACCTCGAGGTGCTCTCGACGCCGGGCCATACCCGGCATCACCAGTCCTTCCTCGCGCGGATCGGCGCCGAGGCACCCGCGCTCCTCAGCGGCGGCAGCCTGCTCGTCGACACCGTCGGTCGTACCGACCTCGTCGACCACCGGCTGGCCGGGATGCTCGCCGGATCGCAATGGGAGAGCGCCCGGCGCCTGGGCGCCCTGTCGCCGTCGACCGTGCTGCTTCCGACCCACGGATTCGGCAGCTTCTGCTCGAGCGCGAGCGTCGATCCGGACGCCGCCGACGGCGTCGCGACGATCGGCGCTCAGCTCCTGCGCAATCCCGCACTGCTCCAGGACAAGGAGACCTTCGTGAACGACCTGCTCGCCGGCCTCGGCCCGATCCCGTCGTACTACCAGCACATGGATCCGCTCAACCGCGCCGGTCGGGGCGCCGTCACCCCTCCCCCGGCGCGCCCGGTCACCGCCGACGAGGTGAGCGATGCGATCCTCGGCGGCGCGTGGGTCATCGACCTCCGCTCGCGCGACGACTTCGCCGCCGGACACGTGGCCGGCACGGTCAGCGTGGAGTACAGCCACCAGTTCGCCACCTACGTCGGCTGGCTGGTGCCGTGGGGCGACGACATCGTGCTGCTCACCGACTCCGCCGACGTCCTCGACCCGGCGCTGCGGCAGCTCGCCGACATCGGCATCGACCGCGTGGACGCACACGTCGTCGACGCCGACGCGCCCCTCACCGCGCGCTACCGGCGTGCGGACTGGGCGGCCTTCCGCGATGCCGCGCGGATCGGCTCAGCGACCGGACGCCCGCCGGTGGTCATCGACGTCCGCCAGCTCGACGAGTGGCGCGCGGGCCACCTGGCCGGTGCCCTCCACATCCCGATCCAGGACGTGGAGGCCAGCGTGCGCCGGCTGCCGCCGGGCGAGCTGTGGGTCCACTGCCGCTCGGGCTATCGCGCCGGCATCGCCGCCAGCCTCCTGCACCGCGCCGGCCGCGACGTCGTCCACCTCGACGACGCCTGGGACCGCGTCGGCGACCTGCGCATCGAGACGTTCTCCACAGCCGCCTGACCCCCACCCCCGCTGACCCGTCCGCTATAGCTGACGGGTCAGCGCACATTTCACGCTGACCCGTCCGCTATGGCTGACGGGTCAGCGTCGATTTAAGGAGTTGCGGCGCGGGTGGGTGGTGCCGCAGCATGTGGGCGATCCAACAGCCATCGGGATCGGCCCGGTGCCCGTCGAGAGGAGCGTGACATGTCCATGACTGTCCTCGGCCTGTCCGCAGACCGCCCCTCATCTCTCGAAACGAGCACCGCTACCGATGACTTCGCAGGACTTCACTCCTGACTCCTCGCACCACCTCGCACCCGGCACCCCCGCCGGAATCCCCGACGACGTCGATCCGGCCTTCGCCTTCGACTGGACCACCTACGACGACGTCGACGACTCCCACCAGCGCTGGTCGACCTGGCTCAGCGTCGAGCCGCTCTCGCGGGGACCGGAGCCGCGTCCGGACTGGGTCGTGACCTCGCAGGGCGCGATCGACACCGAGCTGGGCATCCTCAAGACCGGCAAGGAGGCCGACGTCTTCCTCCTCGAGCGCGCCGATCCCCTCGACCCCGAGGGCGGCGTGGTGATGGCCGCCAAGCGCTACCGCACCCCCGACCACCGCAGCTTCCACCGCTCGGCGTCCTACACCGAGGGCCGTTCGATGAAGCGCTCGCGCGACGAGCGCGCGATCAAGCGCAAGTCGACCTTCGGCCGCCAGGTCGCCGCCGGCGAGTGGGCGGTCTCGGAGTGGGACGCGCTCAAGCGGTTCTGGTCCCTCGGCCTCCCCGTGCCCTACCCAGTGCAGATCGACGGCACCGAGATCCTGATGGAGTGGATCACCGTCGACGGCGACAGCGCACCTCGCTTGGCGCAGACCCGTCCGGACGCCGACCTGCTGGCCTCCTACTTCGACCAGCTGCGCGACGCCCTGGCCACGATGGTCCAGGCCGGCGTCGTCCACGGTGACCTGTCTGCCTACAACATCCTGGCCGCGGGCGAACGCCTCGTGATCATCGATCTCCCGCAGATCGTCGACCTCGTCGGCAACCTGAACGGCATGGACTTCCTCATGCGCGACTGCGCCAACATCTGTGCGTGGTTCCGCGGCAAGGGGCTGCCGACCGCCGACGAGCACGAGCTCTTCGGGGAGCTGATGGCCCACGCGTTCTGAGCCGACCCTGGACTTATCGACATTCGATGTTATCGTTCTTCGACAATCCGAGGAGAGGAAAAGGGGACGTCGATGAGCGTGCTGAGCTTCAACCGATGGGACTACCTGGCCACCAAGGTCCTGGTCGGCGGCGCGGTCCTGGTGACCGCAGCGACTGCGGTGATCGCGCCGCTGATCCAGTGGCTGCGTGACGAGCCGCTCCACTGGGACCTGACCGTCGCGCACGACGCACCCGTACCGCGTGGCGTCGAGGCCCAGTCCGGCGTCACGCTCAGCGGCACCGACGGGCTGCGCGTCACGCTGCCGCAGGCCGATGCGGGCCCCTGGATCGCCTCGTTGCTACCGGGGGCTCTCCTCGCCGTCGCCGTCGCCGTGGTCGGCTGGCTGCTGCTGCGACTCCTCCGGGCGACCGAGGCCGGGCAGCCCTTCACGCGTCAGACCGTCCGGTCGCTGCGAGTCATCGCGATCACCGTGTTCGTCGCCACGCTCGCGATCACCTTCGCCGAGGCCGTCGCCGACTCGGTCATCGCCGGCGCAGCCCTGCTCGACTCGGTCTCGACGGTCGGACTCACCTTCTCGATCCCCTTGGTCCCGCTCGCGTTCTGTGTGCTGCTGACCGCTCTGGCCGAGGCGTTCGCCCGCGGCGCGGTGCTGCAAGACGACGTCGAGGGCCTGGTCTGATGCCTGTCGAGGAGCCGCACCGCGTGGTGTGCCACCTCGACCGGATCCTCGCCGAGCGGGGACTCACGGTCACCGCGCTCGCCGAGCGGATCGGCGTCACGAACGTGAACCTCAGCGTCTTGAAGAACCAACGGGCCAAGGCGATCCGCTTCTCGACGCTCACCGCTCTGTGCGAGGTACTCGAGTGCCAACCCGGCGACCTCTTCTCGGTCGAGGAACTGTGAGGCGTGAGCCGGTAGGTTCGCGGCCGTGAAGCAGACTCACGGCCGCGTCGTCCACATCGAGACCCTCACCGAGCTCGACCGGCGCCTGGACGCCGGCGCCCGCCGCCTGGCCTCGTGGCGGGTGCACCGGCTCGACCTCACCGAGCGCGGCGGCCGGCTGCTGGAGTGCCGGGTGGCGGGTGCGGCCTTCCTCGGCTGCACCTTCGCCCCCGGCGACGACGATGCGCTAAGCACCATGGGCGCGCTCGTGCTGCCGGTGGTCGGCACCACCCCGCTCGACGTGTACCGCCCGGGGCTCTACACGGCCGACGAGCTGTACGACCAGACGCCCTACCTGCGCAGCCTCGACGCCCGCGCCTACGCCTGGGCGCAGCGGGTGCCGAGCCGTGACGACGCCCTGGCCGCTGCTCTGCACGACCACGCGGTCAGCGAGGCCCTCGACGCGTGGGTGCGCGATCGGCGCCTGGTCGGCGTGATGGGCGGGCACGCCGTCCAGCGCGGCGACGCCGCCTACGCCGGTGCGGCCCGGCTCGGCTGGCTGCTCGGGAGCGAGTACACCGTCGCGACCGGCGGCGGCCCGGGGGCGATGGAGGCTGCCAATCTCGGTGGCCGTCTTGCCGGCCAGGGCGAGGAGGTCCTCGACCGCGCGCTCGACGTGCTGGCCACGGTGCCGTCGTTCCGGCCGTCTATCGACGAATGGGTGCGCACCGCGCGCGAGGCGGTGGCCGGGCTTCCGGCTCGCGACAACCTCGGGGTGCCCACCTGGCACTACGGGCACGAGCCGCCGAACCTCTTCGCGACGGCCGTGGCCAAGTACGTCGACAACCCGACCCGTGAGGCCGTCCTGCTGGAGGTCTGCCGCTCGGGCATCGTGTTCCTTCCCGGTGCCGCCGGCACCGTGCAGGAGGTCTTCCAGGACGCCTGCGAGAACTACTACGCCGACGAGACGTCGGTCGCGCCGATGGTGCTGGTCGGCCGGGAGTACTGGACGAAGACTCTCCCGGCGTGGCCCCTGCTCCGGTCCCTCGCCCACGATCGCGCCATGGAGGACCAGGTGCACCTCGTCGACTCGGTCGAGGAGGCCGCGGCGCTGTTCGTGGCCGCGGGCTGACCGCTCCGCGTCAGGCGGCCGGGCGCGCCAGACCGTGCCGGGCGAGCTCGAGGTAGTGCCCCATCAGCGAGTCGTTGACCGAGGCCCAGTCGCGCCCGCGCACCGATCGCCGTGCCGCGAGCGCCATCCGGCGACGGAGCAGCGGGTTGCCGGCGAGCAGATCGACGTAGCCGGCCAGGTCGGCGGCGTCCCCTGGCCGATAGAGGAAGCCGGCCTCGCCGTCGGCGACGACGTCGATGGGACCGCCCGCGCGTGGCGCCACCACCGGCACCCCGGAGGCCAGAGCCTCCTGAGCGGACTGGCAGTAGGTCTCGTGGCGTCCGGTGTGCACGAAGACGTCGAGGCTCGCGTAGGCCGCGGCCAGGTCCTCGCCGTGCAGGACGCCGAGGAAACGCGCCCCGGGGAGCAGCGAGCGCAGCCGCTGCTCCTCGGGGCCACCGCCGACGACGACCAGTGCGTAACGAGGGTCGTCGGCGAGGATCGTGAGGAGCTCGAGCTCCTTCTCGGGGGCGAGGCGACCGACGTAGCCGACCAGCAGCCGGTCCTCGTGGGCGCCCGCGCCCAGCAGCCGCCGGCGGAGCGCGTCGTCCCGCTTCGAGGGGTGGTAGCGCTCCAGGTCGACGCCGCGAGGCCACAAGGCGGTCGCGGTGACCCCGAGTCCGCCCAGGAGCGCGAGGCTGGACGACGACGGCGCGAGGGTCCGGTCGACGCTGGTGTGGATGCGGCGGGTCAGACCGGCGGCCAGCCGGGCGGCGCCCGGGACGCCGTATCGCTCGGCGAATCCGATCAGGTCGGTCTGGAAGATCGCCAGCGCCGGGATGCCGAGCTCGCTCGCGGCGCGGGCCGCCTGATAGCCGAGGGTCGCCGGCGAGGCGATGTGGACGACGTCCGGGGCGAAGCGCAGCATCTCGGCGCGCAAGCGTCGTCGCGTCTCCAGGCCGAGGCGGAAGTCGCGGTAGAACGGCAGCGCCGCGCCGCGGGCGTGGTGCACCGGGAAGCCGGCGTAGGTCTCGGGACCGGTCGGGGCGACCACCGTGGCGTGGTGCCCCTCGGCAGCCAGGTGATCGAGGACCCGGCACACCGAGGTGGTGACCCCGTTGACCTGCGGGAGGAACGACTCGCTGACGATCATGACGCGGAGCGTTGCGGCCATGTCCGGGACGCTAGGGAGCGCCGGGCAACGCCGGCCGAGATCGGTGTGACCGTCGCGTGAACGGCGGGCGAGACCTCAGGTGTGGGTCAGCGGGACTCGAAGGCCAGCTTGGCGCCGAGTGCGGCGAAGGTGCCGGCGAAGACGCGTCGCAGCCAGTCCATCACCTTCGGCTGGCGCAGCACGCGGTCGCGCATCGCGGCGGCGAAGGCGCCGTAGGCGGCGAAGACGACGAAGGTCGCGGCCATGAACACCGCCGAGAGCGCCAGCATCTGCGGGACCGAGCCGGACGGGACGAACTGCGGCAGGAAGGCGAAGAAGAACAGCGTGAGCTTGGGGTTGAGCAGGTTCAGCGTGATGCCGCTGGCCAGCACCCGCCGCACCGGCACGGCCGGCTGCTCCTCGACCGTGAGCGTGCCGCGGTCGCGCCAGGTGCCCCACGCCATGTAGAGGAGGTAGGCGACGCCGAGCCACTTGATGACCGCGAACGCGACGCCGGAGGCGTGCAGGACGGCGGCGAGGCCGGTGATGGCGGCGACCAGGTGCGGCACGATCCCGAGCGTGCACGCGAACGCCGCGAGCATGCTCGCCCGGGCACCGCGGCCCAGGCCGGTGGCGATCGTGTAGAGCGCACCGGTGCCGGGAGTGGCGACGATGACCAGGGTGGTGAGGAGGAACGCCAGGCTCACCCGCGGCACGCTATCCCACCGGGACGAGGTAGGAGCGCTCCTGTCCGTACACGCCGAAGCCGGCCCGGCGCAGGATCGGGCCCGAGGTGTCGACCCGGCCCTTGACCAGGGCGAGCTGCGCACCACGCCTCCGGGCCAGGTCGAGGCGAGCTGCCAGGACGGCACGGTAGACGCCTCGGCCGCGTGCCGCTGGGATCACGCCGCCTCCCCACAGCCGGGCGACGCCGTCCTCGAAGGTCACGCCGCCGGAGCCGGCCGGTTCTCCCTCGAGGTAGCCCACCGCCTGACTCGCACGACCCGCGGCGTGGTCGGCGGCGGCCTGTGCGGCCAGCTCACGGACCCGCTCGGGCGGGGGGATGCTGCCCTCGTCGAACGCGGCCACGCCGATCTCCAGCGCTGCGCGGGTGGTCTCCTCGTCGTCCTGCCAGCGGATCTCGACGTCGCCGGGTGCCGCGAGGTCGGTGGCGGGTGCGGTCAGGTCGAGCGCGAAGACGTCGACGGTCTCGTGAGCGGTGCCGCCGTGCTCGGTCAGCGCCCGCTCCCACCCGTCGGGGGCGGCCAGGGGGACCCAGGCGAGCAGCGTCCGCGCACCCCAGGCCGCGCACCGCTCGCGCGCCCATGCGAGGACCGCGTCGGCGTCGGCGTCGGCGGAGACCCACAGGACGCTGGGCGGGGCCCGGAAGTAGTCGGGCCAGCCCACGAGCAGGGCGTCGTCGCTGCGGACGGCGTCGGCGTCGTCGGGGTACCAGAGCCAGGCCGCGGACGCGGCGGCGACGCGCTCGTTCACTCCGCTGCGGCCAGCTGCCCGCAGGCGGCGTCGATCTCGCTGCCGCGGGTGTCTCGCACCGTCACCGGGACGCCCTTGGCCTCCAGGCGGCGCACGAACTCCTCCATGTCGGCGTCGTGGGAGCGGGTGAAGCGCGACCCGGGCACCTCGTTGAGCGGGATCAGGTTGACGTGGACCCAGCCCCAGTCGCCGCGCGCCTGCAGGACGTCGGCGAGCAGGTCGGCGCGCCAGGCCTGGTCGTTGATGCCGCCCATCATGGCGTACTCGATGGAGACGCGACGCTTGGTCTTCTCGGCGTAGTGCCAGGCGGCGTCGACGGTCTCGTCGACGGAGAAGCGGGTGTTGATCGGGACCAGGTCGTTGCGCAGCTCGTCGTCGGGGGCGTGCAGGCTGAGCGCGAGGGTGACCGGGATCCCCTCGTCGGCGAGCTGGAGGATCCGGGGAACCAGCCCGACCGTGGAGACAGTGATGCCCCGCGCCGACATGCCGAGCCCGTCGGGCGTGGGGTCGGTGAGCCGGCGGACCGCACCGACCACGGCCTTGTAGTTGGCCAGCGGCTCGCCCATGCCCATGAACACGACGTTGGAGACGCGGCCGGGGCCGCCGGGCACCTCGCCGCGAGCCAGCGTCCGCGCGCCGGCGACGACCTGCTCGACGATCTCGGCGGTCGACATGTTGCGTTGGAGACCGCCCTGACCGGTGGCGCAGAACGGGCAGGCCATGCCGCAGCCGGCCTGGCTGGAGACGCACATCGTCGTGCGGTCCGGGTAGCGCATCAGCACCGACTCGACCAGGGCGCCGTCGAAGAGCCTCCACAGGGTCTTGCGGGTGGTTCCCTTGTCGGCCTCGGAGACCCGGATCGGGGTCATCAGGTCCGGCAGCAGCGCGCTCACCAGCTCGCCGCGCTGCGCGGCCGGGAGGTCGGTCATCTGCTCGGGGTCGTCGACCAGGCGGGAGAAGTAGTGCGTGGAGAGCTGCTTGGCGCGGAAGCCCGGCAGCCCGTGCTCCTCCAGCAGCGCCTTGCGCTCGGGGGCGGCGAGATCGGCGAGGTGCCGCGGCGGCTTACGGCGTCCGCGGGGCTCGTCGAAGACCAGCGGCAGCGAGGTCGCGCCTGCGGGTGCCTCGGCGGCGGCTTCGGGGGTGGGGGTGTTCTCGGCCATCAGGTGCCCCATTCTCCCATCCGCCCGACTCCCAGCCCAACCCTCGGCGTCGGAGTTGCCTGACAAGAGGGATAGTCCCTGGCGATCGGGTTGCTTGCGGCGCGTCCTGGCAACCGGAACGCCAGGGACTATCCCCTCCCCCGGCCGGGCTTCACGACAGCGGGACGACGTCGGCGGCACCCAGGCGGGCGGCGTCGGCGGTGGCGTCGTCGGGCATCTGCTGGCTCTCCAGCTCCGCCTCCACGCGCTTGAGGTAGTGGTCGATCTCCAGCTCGCGCTGCTCGGGGCTCCAGCCCAGCACCGGGCCGATCAGGTCGGCGACCTCCTCGGCTGCGCCGACGCCGCGGTCGAAGGTCTCGATGGAGATCCGCGTCCGGCGGGTCAGGACGTCGTCGAGGTGGCGGGCGGCCTCGTGACTGGCGGCGTAGACCGCCTCGACGCGCAGGTAGTCCGGGGCGCCCGCGAGCGGCTCGCCGAGCGAGGGGTCGGCGGCGACGAGGTCGAGCAGCTCCTGGATGAGCGAGCCGTAGCGGCCCAGAAGGTGGTCGATCCACACCTCGTGCAGGCCCGAGGCCTCCGCGAGGAGGTGCCGCGAGTTCACCACCGCCGGGTAGCCCTCGGCCCCCAGCAGCGGCACCGTGTCGGTGACCGACGGCCCGACCTTGCGGTCGAACATCGAGGAGAGCCCGAAGACCGCCTCGTCGACGGCGTCGGCGGCCATCACCCGGTAGGTCGTGTACTTGCCGCCGGCGACGACCACCAGCCCCGGCGCCGGGTGCCCCACGGCGTGCTCACGGGAGAGCTTGGACGTCGCCTCGGACTCCCCCTCCAGCAGCGGACGAAGGCCCGCGTAGACCCCCTGGACGTCGGCGTGGGTGAGCGGCGTCTCCAAGACGGTGTTGACGTGCTCGAGCAGGTAGTCGATGTCGGCCCGGCTGGCCGCCGGGTGGGACTTGTCGAGGGTCCACTCGGTGTCGGTGGTGCCGATGATCCAGTGCTGGTTCCACGGGATCACGAACAGCACCGACTTCTCGGTGCGCAGGATCAGCCCGGCCTCGGAGCGGATCCGGTCGCGCGGCACCACCAGGTGCACGCCCTTGCTGGCTCGCACGTGGAACAGGCCGCGCTGCCCGCCGAGGTCCTGGGTCTCGTCGGTCCACACCCCGGTGGCGTTGACGATCTGCCGGGCCCGGATCGTGACCGTCGTGTCGGTCTCCAGGTCGCGGACCACGGCACCGGTGACCCGCTCGCCCTCACGCAGCAGCTCCACCACGCGGGCGCGGGTCGCCACCCGCGCTCCGTACGCGGCGGCCGTGCGAGCGAGGAACATGGTGTGGCGGGCGTCGTCGACCTGGGCGTCGTAGTAGCTCAGGGCGCCGACCAGGGCGTCCTTGCGCAGCGACGGCGCCACCTTGCGGGCGCCGCGGCGGGTGAGGTGCCGGTGCATCGGGACGCCGGTACGGCCGGCGGCCCGCGCCATCACGTCGTAGAGGGCCACCCCGGAGCCGGCGTAGAACCGCTCCCACCCACGGTGTCGCAGCGGGTAGAGGAAGCGCACCGGGCGCACCAGGTGCGGCGCGAGCTTCTGCAGCAGCAGGCCACGCTCCTCCAGGGCCTCGGCGACCAGCCCGAAGTCGAGCATCTCCAGGTAGCGCAGACCGCCGTGGACGAGCTTGCTCGAACGGCTGGAGGTGCCCGACGCCAGGTCGCGGGCCTCGACCAGGCCGACCCGCAGGCCGCGGGTGGCGGCGTCCAGCGCGCTCCCGGCGCCCACGACGCCGCCGCCGATGACCAGGACGTCGAGCTGCTCCTCGGCCATGTCCTCCAGGGCCTGGGCGCGGTACTCGGGCGAGAGGGCGACGGGTCTCATGACCTCATGCTCTCTCGCGAGCGGGGCTCACTCGACGTCGACCCAGTCGAAGGTGCGCTCGACCGCCTTGCGCCAGCGGGCGTAGCCCTCCTCGCGGCGCTCCTCGTCCCACTCGGGACTCCACCGCTTGTCCTCTGCCCAGTTGGCGCGCAGCTCGTCGGTGTCGCGCCAGAAGCCGACCGCGAGCCCGGCCGCGTAGGCCGCACCGAGAGCAGTGGTCTCCGGGACGACCGGGCGCACGACGTCGACGCCGAGCACATCGGCCTGGATCTGCATGCAGAGCTCGTTGAGCGTGACGCCGCCGTCGACCTTGAGCACCTCGAGCTCGACCCCGGAGTCCTTGGCCATCGCCTCGGCAACGTCGCGGCTCTGGTAGCAGATCGCCTCCAGCGTGGCGCGGGCCAGGTGGGCGTTGGTGTTGTAGCGCGAGAGGCCGACGATCGCGCCGCGCGCGTCCGAACGCCAGTACGGGGCGAACAGGCCCGAGAACGCCGGCACGAAGTAGACCCCGCCGTTGTCGTCGACCTGCCGGGCCAGCGCCTCACTCTGCGCGGCTCCGCTGATGATGCCGAGCTGGTCGCGAAGCCACTGGACCGCCGATCCGGTGACCGCGATCGACCCCTCGAGTGCGTAGACCGGAGCGTCGTCGCCGAAGCGGTAGCAGACCGTGGTGAGCAGTCCGGACTCCGACCGGACCAGATCGGTGCCGGTGTTGAGCAGCATGAAGTTGCCGGTGCCGTAGGTGTTCTTGGCCTCCCCCGGCTCGAAGCAGACCTGACCCACGGTGGCTGCCTGCTGGTCGCCGAGGATGCCGGTGAGCGGCACCTCCCCCCGCAACGGCCCGTTCTTGCGGGTGACGCCGTAGGCGTCGGGCTCGCTGGAGGAGCGGATCTCGGGCAGCATCTCGCGCGGGATGTCGAACAGGGCCAGCAGCTCCTCGTCCCACTCGAGGGTCTCCAGGTCCATGAGCATGGTGCGGCTGGCGTTGGTGGGGTCGGTGACGTGGACGCCGCCGTCGGTGCCGCCGGTGAGGTTCCACAGCAGCCAGGAGTCGGTGGTCCCGAAGAGGGCGTCGCCTCGCTCGGCGGCCGCCCGGACGCCGTCGAC
Organism: Nocardioides epinepheli; assembly: GCF_037936805.1. Taxonomy (NCBI): domain Bacteria; kingdom Bacillati; phylum Actinomycetota; class Actinomycetes; order Propionibacteriales; family Nocardioidaceae; genus Nocardioides; species Nocardioides epinepheli. Next base: position 83,284 of record NZ_JBBMMC010000009.1, read on the forward strand.
GTTCTCCAGGATCCATCGGATCTTCCCGCCGGAGAAGTACGTCGCCGGCGGGAGCCCGGCGCGCTGCCGGATCAGGTCGCCGTGACCCTCGCGTTCCAGGCGGCTGGCGATCTTGTCGGTGCGGGTGTCCTGCCACACGATCGCGTTGTGCAGCGGGCGCCCGGTCGTGCGATCCCAGACCACGGTGGTCTCGCGCTGGTTGGTGATGCCGAGCGCGACCAGGTCGGAGGCGTCGAGGTCGGCCTTCCCGAGCCCGGAGAGGAGCACCGAGCTGGTGCGCTCCCAGATCTCCACGGGGTCGTGCTCCACCCATCCCGCTCGGGGCAGGATCTGCTCGTGCTCGAGCTGGTGGCGAGCCACCTCGCGCCCGTCGTGATCGAAGATCATGAAGCGGGTGCTGGTGGTGCCCTGGTCGACGGCTCCGACGAACTCGGCCATGCAGATCTGTCTCCTCTTCTCTCTCCCTCGGGCGCGCTCTGGGTCGGTATCAGTGCCTATCGGTCGCTCTTGAGCAGCAGATAGGTGGTCAGCGCCGCGGAGACGACGATGACCAACGGAGTGAGAAGCACCCCGAAGAGCATGTAGCGCGCGAACCGGCGCGAGCGCGGAAGCGCCACGAGCACCAGATTCACCACGAGCACGACGCCGACCGCCACGAGGAACACCCACGGGTGCTCGGAGATGTCGTAGCCGACCGTCGTGTCGAGGATCCAGCCCAGCGCGGCCAGCGCGATGAGGATCGCGACCAGGCCGGTGAAGAACCCCACGAGCGGGGTGAACACCGGGTGCTCGCGATGCCAGAACCGCGGCGCGTCGTCGGCTGTCCCGACCGCACCGTCGGTGGGCTCGGCGGGCGCCTCGTCGGGCGCCTGGTCGACTGGTCCGTCGGCAGTTCCGGCGGTCGGCTCGGAGCCGGCGTCGGCCGGCGTGGGGGGATCGACGTCCTTCTCGAGGCGGACGCCGTCGTCGGTGCTCATCACCGCGATCGTAGGCGCTGGCCCCTACCTGGCGGCTCACCCTCGCGCATTCGACCCGGCTGGTTCGATCTGCCGGGCGTCAGGTGAACACCAGATAGTGGAGCAGCAGCCAGATCGGAGCGATCGTGGCCAGGATCGAGTCGAGCCGGTCCATCAGGCCGCCGTGGCCGGGCACGACCTGGCTCATGTCCTTGATCCCGAGGTCCCGCTTGATCACCGACTCGCACAGGTCGCCGAGGGTCGCCATCACCACCGCGATCAGGCCGAGGCACAGGCCGACCCACCACTCGCCGTCGAGGAGGTAGACCACCAGGGCCCAGCCGGCGGCCAGGCAGAACACCATCGACCCGACGAAGCCCTCCCACGACTTCTTCGGGGAGATCACCGGTGCCATCGGGTGCTTGCCGAACAGCACGCCGGCGACGTAGCCGCCGATGTCGGAGGCGATCGTGACCAGGATGAACGCGAGGATGCCCTGGACGCCCTCGTTGTCCAGGCCGCCGCCGGTGCGGCCGCCCTCGGCGAGCATCAGCGCGACGAACGAGCCGAGGAAGGGGATGTAGATCAGGGTGAAGACCGAGGCGGTCGCGGTCTTCACGTAGCCGTCGATGCCGCGGTGGAGCAACCACAGCATCACCGCGAGCGCCGAGACCGCCGTCGCGGTGACCAGGGCGTCGGTGCCCCACACGTAGGCGACGACGACCATCACGATGCCGCCGGCCATCAGCGGCTGCTCGGGCAGGTCGATGCCCTTGGCGAGCATGCCCTGGCGCAGCTCCCAGATGGCCACGACCACGGCGATCGCGACGATCACCATGAAGGCCGGCTTCCAGAACGCCAACGACGCCGCCACGGCGCCGAGCAGCACCACCGCCGAGGCGACCGCGGCCTTCAGGTCGCGACCGGCACGGCCGTGGTCCTTCGCAGGCGGTGGGGTCTGGGAGATGGGTGCGGGCATCGGGGGCGAGCCGGGAGGTCCTCAGACCTCGAGCAGCTCGGCCTCCTTGTTCTTCAGCATCTCGTCGATCTCGTCGGTGTGCTTCTTGGTGACCGAGTCCAGGCGCTTCTCGGCGCCGGTGACGTCGTCCTTGCCGACCTCGCCGTCCTTCTCGAGCTTCTCCAGCGCCTGCTTGGCGTTGCGGCGCAGGTTGCGCACCGCGATGCGGCCGTCCTCGGCCTTGCTGCGGGCGAGCTTGATGAACTCTTTGCGGCGCTCCTCGGTGAGCTCGGGGAACACGCAGCGCAGCACCTTGCCGTCGTTGGCGGGGTTGACGCCGAGGTCGGAGTCGCGGATCGCCTTCTCGACGTTCGGCATGGCGCTGATGTCGAAGGGCTGGATCATGATGACCCGGGCCTCGGGCGCGGTGAACGACGCGAGCTGCTGCAGCGGGGTCGGGGTGCCGTAGTAGTCGACGAGGATCTTGCTGAACATCGCCGGGGTCGCTCGGCCGGCGCGGATGGCGGCGAACTCCTCACGGGTGGCCTCGACCGACTTGTCCATCTTGGAGTCGGCCTCGTTGAGGATGCTGTTGATCACGTCTGTCCTGCTTCCCTGGTTGCGGCTGCCTAGGTCGATCGCTGGGCGGACCGGCCGATCGCTCAGCCGACGCTGACGAGCGTCCCGATCTTCTCACCTTGCACCGCGCGAAGGATGTTGCCCTCCGGCTCCATCCCGAACACGATCATCGGCATCTGGTTCTCCATGCACAGCGCGAACGCCGTCGCGTCGGCCACCCGGATGCCGTCTTGGAGCGCGTCGGCGAAGGTGAGGCGGTCGAGCTTGGTGGCCTGCGGGTCGATCTTCGGGTCGGCGGTGTAGACGCCGTCGACGCCGTTCTTGCCCATCAGCACGACCTCGGCCTTGATCTCCAGGGCGCGCTGCGCGGCGACGGTGTCGGTGGAGAAGAACGGCATGCCCATGCCGGCGCCGAAGATGACCACGCGCCCCTTCTCCATGTGCCGGATCGCGCGCCGCGGGATGTAGGGCTCGGCGACCTGCCCCATGGTGATCGCGGTCTGCACCCGCGTCTCGACCCCCAGCTTCTCGAGGAAATCCTGGAGGGCCAGGCAGTTCATGACGATGCCGAGCATGCCCATGTAGTCGGCGCGGACCCGGTCGATGCCGCGCTGCTGGAGCTCTGCGCCGCGGAAGAAGTTGCCGCCGCCGGTCACGACGGCGATCTGGACGCCGGCATTGGCGACCGAGGCGATCTCGCGGGCGATCGTCTGGACGACGTCCGGGTCGACCCCGACCTTGCCGCCGCCGAACACCTCTCCCGAGAGCTTGAGCAGCACGCGCTTGTAGCCGGTCATCGGGTCCTTCCGTCGGTGCCCATCGCAGGCTGATCGGGCGATCGTTGATGAGTCGGAGCGAGGCTACCGCTCGACCCCGTGGTCTGCACTGCTCGGGTGGCTCGCTGACCCGTCAGCCATAGCGGACGGGTCACCCTCCCATTTGCGCTGACCCGTCAGCTATGGCTGACGGGTCAGCGTCCCTGGGCGGGTCGAGGCTGTGGAAAATGGCAGCAGCGCCGCGTCCCCGTGGTAGGGGTGCGGCGCTGCTGGCGGGTGAGGTGGGCCGAGCTGTGGCTCAGGCGCCGACCTCGAAGCGGGCGAACCGGGTGAGGGTCGTGCCCGCCTCGTCGAGGACGGCCTTGACCGTCTTCTTGTTCTCGGTGACCGAGGGCTGGTCGAGGAGGACGACCTCCTTGAAGAAGCCGTTGAGGCGGCCCTCGGTGATCTTGGCGATCGCCTGCTCCGGCTTGCCCTCCTCGCGCGAGGTCGCCTCGGCGATCTCGCGCTCCTTGGCGACGATGTCGGCGGGGACGTCGTCACGGGTGAGGTACTGCGGGCGCATCGCGGCGACCTGCATGGCAGCGGTGCGGGCGGCGTCGGCGTCGCCCTCGTACTGGACCAGCACCCCGACGGCGGGCGGCAGGTCGGCGGCACGCTTGTGCATGTAGGCGACCACGTTGCCGTCGAAGTAGACGTACTGGCCCAGCTCGATCTTCTCGCCGATGCCGACGGCCAGGGAGTCGACGAGCTCGCCGACGGTCTGGTCGCCGAGCGAGACGGCCTTGAGGGCCTCGACGTCGGCGGGCTTGGCCTCCGAGGCGGCGTCGGCGATGCGCTGGGCAGCAGCGACGAAGTCGGCGTTCTTGGCCACGAAGTCGGTCTCGCTCTTGAGCTCGATCAGGACGCCGGGGGCGTGGGCGACGAGGCCGGCGGAGGCCTCGCGCTCGGCGCCGCGCTTGGCGGCCTTGGCCTCGCCCTTGATGCGCAGCAGCTCGACGGCCTTGTCGAAGTCGCCGTCGGTCTCGTCGAGCGCCTTCTTGCAGTCCATCATCCCGGCGCCGGTGAGCTCACGGAGCTTCTTGACGTCGGCCGCGGTGAAAGCCATGGGTACTCCTTCGTACGGTTGCGGGGAATGCGCGGGAATGCCGCGGATGCGGTGGAGAGCCCGATCAGGACTCGGTGGACTCCTCGGTGAGGGTGGCCTCGACCTCGGCCGGGGTCTCCTCGACGGTCTCGGAGACCGACTCCTCGAGGGGCGCCTCGGTGGCGGCCTCGGCGGGGGCGTCCTCGACGACCACGGCAGTGGCGTCGGGGGCCACGACGACCTCGGTGTCGGCGGCGACGACGTCGGGGCTGGCGGTGGGCTCCTCGACGGCCACGGCGGTGGCGTCGGGGGCCACGACGACCTCGGTCTCGGCACCCAGGAGCTCACGCTCCCACTCGGCCAGAGGCTCCTCGGCGCTCGCGGCGGCGTCGCCGGACTTCGCGCCCGAACGGGCGATGAGGCCCTCGGCGACGGCGTCTGCGACCACACGGGTCAGCAGGCCGACCGCGCGGATGGCGTCGTCGTTGCCGGGGATCGGGAAGTCGACCTCGTCGGGGTCGCAGTTGGTGTCGAGGATGCCGATGATCGGGATCCGCAGCTTGCGGGCCTCCTCGACGGCCAGGTGCTCCTTCTTGGTGTCGACAACCCACACCGCGGCGGGGGTGCGGACCATCTCGCGGATGCCGCCGAGGGTCTTCTCGAGCTTGTCGCGCTCCCGCTTCATCTGCAGGAGCTCCTTCTTGGTGCGACCGGAGCCGGCGACGTTGTCGAAGTCGATCTCGTCGAGCTCCTTGAGCCGGTTGATCCGCTGGTGCACGGTCTGGAAGTTGGTGAGCATGCCGCCGAGCCAGCGCTGGTTCACATACGGCATCCCGACGCGGGTCGCCTGCTCGGCGATGGCCTCCTGGGCCTGCTTCTTGGTGCCGACGAACATGATCGTGCCGCCCTTGGCCACGGTGTCCTTGATGAAGGCGTAGCTGCGGTCGATGTAGGCCAGCGACTGCTGAAGGTCGATGATGTAGATGCCGTTGCGCTCGGTCATGATGAAGCGCTTCATCTTCGGGTTCCAGCGTCGGGTCTGGTGTCCGAAGTGGACGCCGCTCTCGAGGAGCTGGCGCATGGTCACGACTGCCATGAGGTTCTCTTCTCCTGTGGTGGAGGCACCGCCGTGTGCTCGCCCTTGCGGCAGGACGCGCCGGGGTGACTCCGGTTGGGTTTCAGTTCGTTGCCGCCGGCGGGTGCCGGTGGCCCTGACGCCCTCGCGGGATCCGACCTGCCGGAGTTGGTGCGGCCCGGCAGGACCGAGGGTCCTCGCCCGCGGGTGGTCGGCCGCCCGACAGGAGCCGGGGACCGTCGCGGTCTGAGAGCGTGCGAATTTCACTCCCGAGGGAGTGATGGGCCCAGCGTAGTCGAGGGGCGCATACCGCGGCGAATCCCGAGAGGACCCCCCGCGCCCGGCCCGTCCGGTCGGCGTCGGGTTGTCCACAGGCCGGCGACGGCGGGAGTTGTCCACAGGCCCGCGCCGAACAGGGACAGACTGTCGGTGCCGTGGTCCATCGTCGCAGGCATGACCACCTCTCCGATCACCCACGCCGCGGTGTCGCGGAGGATCCCGCGGCGCACCGGCCCGCGCACCCCCGGCCGGACGTGGGTGCTCACGGCGGTCGCGCTGATCGCCCTGGCGCTCGCGCTGCTCCTCGTCGGTGCACTGGCGCCGCCGTCGGCTGCGGGGGCCAGAGCGACGGCCGATCCGGTGGGCGTGTGGCCCCTGCGGCCGGAGCCGGAGGTCGTGGCGCCGTTCGATCCGCCCGACTCGCCCTACGGCCCCGGCCACCGCGGGGTCGACCTGCAGGGCTCTCCCGGGCAGGCCGTCCGCTCCGCGCTGCCAGGCACGGTGTCGTTCGCCGGACCGCTCGCCGGGCGCGGTGTCGTGGTGGTCGACCACGGCGGCACCCGCACCACCTACGAGCCGGTCGCCGCGACCGTCTCGGTCGGCGACCCGGTGGCCGCCGGCGACCGGATCGGCACGCTCCAGGTGCCCGGCTCCCACTGCTTCCCGGCCGCCTGCCTGCATTGGGGCTGGATCCAGGGAGCCTCCACCTACCTCGATCCGCTGCGCCTCGTGGGGCTCGGCCCGATCCGGCTGCTCCCACTGTGGCGCGACGCACCGGTGGCCCGCGTGCCTCCGGGCCCGGTCGCGGGGCGCGGCTCGGTGGTCGGCTGGACGATCCTGCTCGGGCTGTTCGACTGACCCCGACGACTCGCTCGGCGAGACACCGGACGGCTGTCGAACGACTGCCGAACGGCTCAGGCGCGCGGGTGCGCCTGCTGGTAGGCCCGCCGGAGCCGGTCGGTGGTCACGTGGGTGTAGCGCTGGGTGGTCGCCAGCGAGGCGTGACCGAGCAGCTCCTGGACCGAGCGCAGGTCGGCCCCGCCCTCGAGCAGATGGGTAGCGGCGGTGTGCCTCAGCCCGTGCGGCCCGATGTCGGGCGCCCCGGGCACGTCGGCGATCCGGCGGTGCACGAGCGTGCGGACGGCGCGTTGGTCGATCCGTCTCCCGCGGGCGCCGAGGAAGAGCGCGCCCCCGGCGCCGTCGGCCATCAGCGCCGGCCGGCCCCGGCGGACCCAGGCGTCCAAAGCGTGGGCTGCTGGATGGCCGAACGGCACCGTGCGCTCCTTGCGGCCCTTGCCGAGCACCCGGATCACGTTCCGGTCGCGATCGACGTCGTCGACGTCGAGGCCGACGAGCTCACCGACCCGGATCCCGGTGGCGTAGAGCAGCTCGAGCATGGCGACGTCGCGCAGCCCGACCGGGCTGCCGTCGTCGGCGGCCTCGACCGCGGCGGCGATCAGGTCGCCGGCCTCGTCGGCGCGCAGCACCGACGGCAGGGTGCGGTGCGGCTTGGGAGAGCCGAGGCTCGACCCGACGTCGGTCGGCGCGCGGCCGGTGCGGGCCAGCCAGGCGGTGAACACCCGGACCGCGGTCGCGCGCCGGGCCAGCGTCGTGCGGGAGCGTCCCATGCTCTGCTGCTTGGCCAGCCAGCTGCGCAGGGTACGAAGGTCGAGGTGGGCGACGTCGTCGCAGCCGAGCCGCGAGGCGTGCTCGAGCATGCCCGCCAGGTCGCCCAGATAGGCACGCACCGTGTGCGGGGTGAGGTCGCGCTCCAAGGTGAGGTGGCGCTCGTAGTCGCCGAGGACCCGCGCCAACGACTCCGGCAGCGCCTGTGTCGTCTCGTCGGATGTCGGGTCGGCCTCACTCACGCAGCGATCGTAGGCACCGCGACCCCGATCAGGCGCGAGCCAGCGCGGTGAGCCGCCAACCGGCGCCAGCGGCCTCGACCAGACCGGCGTCGCGTAGCCGCGTGAGAGCCGAGCGCACCTCGAGGAGTCCGAGACCGGCGACCCGGGCGATCGAGTCGGCGCCGGCGGCGCGCCCGACCGGCACCGCATCGAGCACCTGTCGCTGGCGAGTGGTGAGCCGGTCCCTCGCGTCGGGGGGAGCGCTCACCTCGGCTCGGAGGCATTCCCCGACAGCACCGACCAGCTCGAGGACGTCGGCGCCACCGGTCACCAGGGCCATCGCGCCGGTGTGAATCTGCTCGTGCACGCCGGCCGACCCGGCACTGGTGACCGGACCGGGCACTCCCATCAGCACCCGGTGCAGCCGGCCGGCCCAGTTGGCCGTGTTGAGCGCGCCGCTGCGGCGGGCGGCCTCGACGACCACCGTCCCGCGGGAGAGCGCGGCGATGAGGCGGTTGCGCGCGAGGAAGCGCACCCGCTGCGGTGCGCACCCCGGCGCGGCCTCCGACACCACCGCGCCGGTGCGCCCGAGGTGCTCGAGGATCTCGCGGTGTGCCTGGGGATAGACCCGGTCGGCACCGCAGGCGAGCACCGCGACGGTCGGACGATCCGCGCTCAGCGCGCCGCGGTGAGCAGCGATGTCGATCCCGAAGGCGCCGCCCGACACGATCGGGCGCCCGGAGCGGGCGACCACCGCGCCGATCTCGCGGGCGACGTCGGCGCCGTACTGGGTGGCGGCCCGTGAGCCGACCACAGCGACGGCGTCGGCCAGCTCGTCGAGCCGCAAGGGCCCCTTCACCCACAGCCCGACCGGGACGCCACCGCGGTCGTGCAGCGCGCCGGCGGCCGCGAGATCACCGAGCTGATCTGGCCACTCGGCGTCTCCGGGGATCACGAAGCGCAGCCCGAGCCGTGCCGCCTGCTCGAGCTCGCGCTCCGGGTCGAGCGCGGCGAGTCGGGCGCCGAGGTCGGTACGAAGTCCCTGGGGGTCGACCTCCCCGAGGAGCAGGTCGTGCAGCCGGACGGCACCGAGCTCGGCCGCAAGCGAGGTGAGCTTGACCTCGCCGGGCTCACCGAGCCGGTTGAGTGCGACCCGAGCAAGCCGCTCCCGCTCCCCTGCGATCCGGCCCGAACCCATCTGGCCCGAACCCATCTGGTGCGCACTCATCCCGCGCGCCGTTCGAGAGTGGAGACCAGCAGCGGCTCGCCTGCGCGGAGCCGGAGCGCGACGTCGACCTCGGCCACGCCCGGCGTGCTGTCGACAGCCGGGTCGGCCTGGCCGACCGCACCCAGGTCGGCGACCGTCCAGGCCAGGCGATGCACCCGGACCGCGCCGCGGCTACTCAGCTTGCCGGCATAGAGCCGGTCGTCGATCAGCCGCTGTGCGGCGGCCGGCAGCGGCCAGCGCTCGCGCAGCACAGGACCGGGGACCTGACCGTTCAGCCGCCAGCCACACTCGGCATAGCGCTCGGCCTGCCGCTGGCGCGCCGCCGTGACCCGCAGCCGGACCTCGGCGGAGGACTCACAGTGCGAGAACCGGTCGTGGTCGTGTGGCTGGAGGGGGCCGACGTAGCGGGAGATGTCGATGCGGTCGGCGATCGGGGCTCTCATCTTGCGGCGGTAGTCGCGCAGCTCGACCGGCCGGCAGGTGCACCGGTTCTTGCCGCGGTCCTCGGCGTAGTCGCCGCACGGGCACGGATTGCAGGCCAGGACGACGAGGGTGCGCGCCGGCAGCGTGGCCGACTCGTCGGTGCGGGCGATCGTGATCTCGCCGCTCTCGAGGGGCTGACGCAGGGCATCGATGATGTCGGCGCGGAAGAGCGGCCACTCGTCGAGAAGGAGCACCCCGGCGTGGGCACGGCTGATCTCGCCCGGGCGCACCTGGCCGGTGCCGCCGCCCACGATGCTCACCTTGCTCGCATCGTGATGCGGCGCCGAGAACGGCGGCCGGGTGATCAGCTCGTCGCCCGGTTCGAGGGCGCCGGCGAGCGAGTGCACCGCGGTGAGCTCCAGTGCCTCCTCGGCGCCGAGGTCGGGCAGGATCGTGGGGATCCGCTCGGCGATGCTGGTCTTGCCCGAGCCCTTGGGGCCGGACAGGTGCAGGGCGTGCCCGCCGGCCGCGGCGACCTCGATCGCGAAGCGGGCGTCGGTCATGCCGCGCAGGTCGGCCAGGTCGACCTCGTCGAGGCGGTCGTCGCCGCGCCACGACAGCAGCCGGGTGCCCGACATCGCGGCGACCGGCGGGGCGGCCGGCACCTCCTCGCCACGCAGCTCGGCGACGACCTGCAGCAGCGAACGCATGCCGAGCACGGTCATCGAGGGCACCATGGCGGCCTCCCGCGCCTGCGGCTCGGGCACGAAGACATGACGGACGCCGCGGTCCGCCGCGGCGAGCACCATCGGCAGCACGCCGGGGACCGAGCGCAGCCGTCCGTCGAGCGTCAGCTCACCGATGAAGGCGACGCCGGCCAGCGCCGCCGCCGGGATGCGGCCGTCCGCGGCCAGCACGGCCACGGCGATCGCGAGGTCGAAGTGCGGCCCGCGCTTGTGCAGGTCGGCCGGGGAGAGGAGCAGCGTGATCCGCTTGGTGGCCGGCCACTCGAGCTCGCTGTTGAGGATCGCCATCCGGCACCGATCGCCGGCCTCGCGCAGCGACAGGTCCAGCCGGCCGCCCATCACCAGGCCCGCCTGGCCGGGCGAGACGTCGGCCTGGACGTCGATGAGGTGACCCAGCGCACCGTGCAGGGCGACGGTATGGGTCGTGGCGAAGGGCATCAGCCGACACCCCGGACGTGCTCGACCACCGCGGGGCCGCGACGGGGTCGGAGGATCGCGACGAGGTCGACCCGCATCTCCGGCGGGTCCACCTGGTGGCTTCGCGCCCAGAGCACGCCGAGCCGTCGCAGCCGATCGCGCTTGGTGTCGGTGATCGCCTCATGCGGGGTGCCGTGTGCGGTGCTGCTGCGCGTCTTCACCTCACAGACGACCAGCACCGATCCCTCCCGCAGCACCAGGTCGATCTCGCCCTCGCGACAGCGCCAGTTCGCATCGAGCGGCACCATCCCCTGCGCGCTCAGGTATCGCTCGGCCACCCGCTCGCCGTAGGCACCGAGCGCCTGGCGCCGGGTGTCGCGCCCGGTCACATCACCTGTCGTCATCTGCCGACCTCCTCGGGTCAGCGTGGGCCAACCCGGGCCTGCGAGATCGAGGTGAGCTACGGCCTGTGCATAACTGGCAGGAGGCGCGGCCTGTGGATAGCGGCCGGTCAGCCGACCAGGGACGGCCCGGCGCACGACGGCGTCCGCACCGCCGTCAGGGTCACTCCGGAGACCCGGAGCCCGAGCGCCGGAGCGACCTGCTCGAAGGCGAGACCGTCGAGCGCCCGGACCAGCGGGTTCAGCGCTCCGCGCAGCACCGGGCCCTCCACCGCGGCGAGGTCGATCCCGAGAGCGTCCAGGTCGGCGGCGGTGACCTCCGGGAGCGAGCGGTTCGGCGACGCGGCGACCACCGCGCCGAGCGCGTAGGCCCGAGGCAGGTCGAGGAGGAAGTCGTGCTCGGTCACCCGCTGTGCGGCGGAGACGATCAGGCCCTCGAGGGGAGTCGTGGCGCCGCCGTCGCCCAGCTCGACGACGCGCAGTCCGCTCAGATCCGCATCGACCCGCGCGGGCGCGGCCTCGTCGACCGAGACGCTCATGGTCCGCGGTAGGCCGCGCTCGTCGCAGGTGACGGCCTGCAGCCCGGCCACGACGTCGGCGAGGGTGAGGCTCAGGCGGACCGGGCCCCGCACCCGCGCGACCGGGTCGGTCTCCGGCACCCGGACGTCGAGCCCCCCGGTCACCTCCAGTCGCACCCGGGAGGACTCGGCGGTCGCGGTACCGGGGCTGCACCCGACCTGAGTGCGCTGCCCCACCGACAACGTCGCCTCGACGTCGGTGAGGTCGGGAAGGCCGCTGGCTGCGGGGAACGCGAGGTCGAGACCCGGCACGGCGATCGGGTCGGTGCCGTGGACGGCGAAGGCGGCGCCGGCGAGCAGGTCGAGCACGTCGACGCGGAGGGTGCTCGTGGACCCGGCGCCCTGGCTGAGCCCGAGCAGTGCCGCGACGTCGATGCGCGCCGCGGCGACGTCGGGCGCGAGCTCGTTCGCGAGCTCATCGAGGAGGTCGCGGGCCGGGGACGTGGCGGGCAGCGCGCCTCGGAGCGCGACGACCAGACTGTCGAGCGGGACGGTGGCGAGGTCGGCGGCGCCGCCCGGGGCCAGCTCATCGAGTCCTCGATCGAGATCGCGAAGGGCGACCTCGGCGCCGACGAGCACGTGGAAGTCGAGCCGGTCGGTGCCCAGCGCCTCGCTCAGGACCGCGTCGACCGAGCCGGTCTCCCGGGCCAGGCCCAGGGCGAGAGTCCCGATGCGCAGGCAGGCGGACTCGCCGTTGGCGCCGACCGACTCGCGCGCCACTCCGCCCTCGCTGATGCCGAAGATCGGCGCGAAGCCGAACCCGACCGAGGCGTCGGCGACGACGACCACGGCGTCGGGTCGATCCAGCGCGCCCACCTGCAACGGCGCGCCGTCGGCGTCCCGCTCGAACTCACCGGCGTCGTCCAGCTTGACGAGGTAGGCACGCACCTCGAGGTCCTCCCCGACGACGTCGGCCGAGTTGCGCTCCACGCTCGCGTCGCGGGCGGACTCGAGCGGCGCGAAGCCTGGTGTGCCGCTGCGGATCTCCTGAGCGGTGCGGCCGTTGACCAGCCGGGCCAGGTCGAGAGATACGATGTCGGCGATCGCCTGCATGTCGCGCCGGCCGACGCGCTGCATGCCGGCGTCGACGGTGATGGCGGCGATGCCGAGGATCACCACGATCAGTGCGGCCGCGAGCAGTGCGATCGCACCCCGCTCCTCTGCCGACTCGGCGGGCCGTGGTGCGCACCGTCCCCGGGTGAGGAGGTGGCGCACCTCAGCTCACCTGCACTTCGGAGGCGAACTTCAGGTGGTCGGGCAGCACGATGCCGTAGCCGACGTCGGGCAGCAGGGGGTCGTCGGCGTAGGTGTAGTCGAGCTCTACGCGCATGCACTGGGCGCCGGTGGTCGATCCGGAGCAGGTGACGGGGCCGGTGATCTGGCAGGTGCCGGACTCCTCGTCGCCGTGCATCAGCAGCCCGGACGTCACCTCGCAGCTGACGTCGTAGCTCTCCAGGGCACCGTCGACGGCCTCGGCGGCGCGTTGGCGCAGATCGGCCTCGGGCAGGCCGGCCGGGGCGACGGCGGCGGCGCGCGCCCCCTCGGCGGCGGCCTGGCTGACCGACTGCCGGAAGGCGAGCATGTAGCCGTAGTTGATGATGCCGAAGACGAGATACAGCAGGGGGATGACGACGATGGCGAACTCGACCGCCGCCGCTCCGCGGTCCTCGCGACGGAAGGTCGGGGTCGTGTCCTGGGCACGCCGGGTCAGGGCGCGGCGCAGTCCGCCTACGACCATTGCTCCCCACCTCGTGCCCACACGCGGCCGCACGGCCACTGACTGGGCGTCAGGATACGACCTCCGGCGCGTTTCGACCGCCTCAACGACGAGATCCCGCGCACACGCAGACCCGTGCCGGATCGGCGGGCGATCGCTCAGCGCTTGGGTGGGTCGACGTCGGGCTGGACGAGCTCCTCGACGTTGACGTCCTTGAAGGTGAGCACCTTGACGTTCTTGGCGAACCGCGCCGGCCGGTACATGTCCCACACCCAGGCATCCGACATCGACACCTCGAAGAAGACGTCGTCGGCCTCGGTGCGGGCCTTCACGTCGACCTGGTTGCACAGGTAGAAGCGGCGATCGGTCTCGACGACGTACTTGAAGATGCCCACCACGTCGCGGTACTCGCGGTAGAGGGTGAGCTCCTGTTCGGTCTCGTACTTCTCGAGGTCCTCAGCGCTCATGCCTCAGACTCTAGAGCTTCGCTGGTGGTTCCTCCGACGTCTGGTGGTTCGATCCCGGCGGCCCGCCGGACGTTGACGAAGCGCATCCGGTGCACCTCCGAGGGTCCGTGCTCTCGCAGCGCGGCGCTGTGGTCCTCGGTGATGTAGCCCTTGTGGGTGGCGAAGTCGTAGGCGGGGTACTCGTGGTGCAGGTCGACCATGATCCGGTCGCGCGTCACCTTCGCCAGCACCGACGCCGCCGCCACGCACGCGGCCACCTTGTCGCCCTTCCACACCGCCAGGCCCGGGACGCCGAGGCCGTCGACGGGGAAGCCGTCGCTGAGCACGTAGTCGGGCCGGACGTCGAGGAGCGCGACCGCGCGGCGCAGGGCCTCGACGTTCGCGACGTGCATGCCGAGCCGGTCGCACTCCCCCGGCTCGATGACGACCACCGCCCAGGCGAGGGCCCGACGCACGATCTGGGCGTAGCAGCGCTCACGCGCCGCGGCGGTGAGCAGCTTGGAGTCGGCCAGTCCGGGCACGATCCCGGCCTTGCCCGCGGGCAGGATCGCCGCGCCGGCCACCAGCGGGCCGGCGCAGGCGCCTCGACCGGCCTCGTCGACGCCGGCGACCAGACCGACGCCGTGGCGGCGCAGGGCGCGTTCGAAGCCGTAGATCCCGGCGTCGCGGCGGACGGTCAGGCCGCGGGGCAGCGAGCTCATCGCACCGGCCTCACTGAGGGTCGGGGACGTCGGCGAAGCTGTCGGGACGGTGCAGGAAGGTCGCCCGGCTCGGCGGCCAGGCCACCGCGAACACCTTGCCCACGACGAGCCCGAGGTCGACGTAGGGGTCCTTGGCGCAGTCGACGGCGTCGGGCAGGCACATGTGCATGGTGGAGTCGGCGGAGTCGTCGCGGTGGTCGCCCATCACGAACACCGACCCTTCCGGCACCGGCCCGGCGCTCCACTCGCACCCGACCATCGGCCCGTTGCAGTCCGAGGCCGCCGAGGTGAGCTCGAGGTAGTCCTCGTCGAGCGGCTGGCCGTTGACCAGGATCCGGCCCTGGTCGTCGCAGCACTCGATGGTGTCGCCGGCGATGCCGACGACCCGCTTCACCAGGTGCCCGCCCTCCGGATAGAGCCCCACCTTCGCCAGGGCGCCCTGGACCGGGTTGGTGGACTCCTCGAAGTCGTCGAGCCAGCCGCCGGGATCCTCGAAGACGATCACGTCGCCGCGCTGCGGGCTGCCGCCGAACCAGTAGGACACCTTCTGCACCAGGATCCGGTCGTCCTTGACCAGGCCCGGCTCCATCGAGGCCGACGGGATGTAGAACGCCTGGAGGAAGAACGACTTCACGACCAGGGCGAGCACCATCGCGAGGACCAGCAGGAAGGCGGCCTCCTGCCACAGCGGACGCCGCGGGCGCTGCCGTGGACGACGTCGTCCGGGAACGACGGACGCCCCGTCCGCGGGGGACGGGGCGCTCTCGTCGGTGGTCACACCGGAAGTGTAGGAGGCTGTGGTGCGGGCGCACTCAGCTCTCGCGGCGCTCCTTGATCTTGGCGGCCTTGCCGCGCAGGTTGCGCAGGTAGTAGAGCTTGGCGCGGCGCACGTCACCGCGGGTGACGACCTCGATCTGGTCGAAGATCGGGGAGTTGAGCGGGAAGGTCCGCTCGACGCCGACGCCGAAGGAGACCTTGCGGACGGTGAAGGTCCGGCCGATGCCCGAGCCGTGGATGCGGATCACGACGCCCTGGAAGATCTGGACGCGGGAGCGGTTGCCCTCGACGACCTTGACGTGGACCTTGATCGTGTCGCCGGCGCGGAAGTCGGGGACGTCGTCGCGCTTGTGGACGTTGCCGAGCTCGGCAATGACGTTGCTCATGGTGTCTCCTCGCGAGTGCCACAGGTCAGCCGCGGAACGGATGGATGTTCAGGTGTCGAGTCGCGACCTGGTGGCCGGCGGCGTGAGGCGTCCCCTGTGGCAGGCGCCCGACGCAGTCCCCCCGTGCGTTCCTCGGAGCGGACCTTCGGCCGGTCGGACCGAGGCTCGAGTTTGCCACAGCGCGGTCAGGTGGAGGAAATCGGCTTGACGAGGACCGCAGGACCGGAGCGGCCGTCCAGCACCTCGCGCACGCGATAGCCCGCCTTGCGATACATCCGCAGGTTCGCGGTGCTGTGCTTTCCGGTGAGCAGGCGGTACGACGTCGCCCCGGCCGGCGCGGCCTGCTCGATGAACTCCAGGAGGACTCGCCCGTAGCCGCGACCGCGCAGGTCGGGGGCGATCATCAGGCGACCGATGTCCCACGCCCCGTCGTCGAGCCGGCCGCGGACCGAGCCGACCAGTCGGCCGGCGACGCGCACGACGTAGGTGTCCCAGGACTCGATGGTGGCGACGACGTCGTCGAGGGTCTCGTGGAGCGTCGGGATGCCGAGGTCGTCGTTGACGAGCGCCTCGGTGACCCAGCAGGCCAGTTGCAGGGTGTAGAGCTCCGCGGCGTCGCCGCGGGTGGCGCGCACGATCGGCCACTCCCCCGCCACGGCACTCGGGTGCAGCAGATCGGGTCGGCGCGCCGCCGTCCGGGTGCGCTGCTGCTCGTGGCGCCAGGCGGCGATCCGGCCGTGGTCGCCCGACCGGAGCACGTCGGGGACGTCGAGGCCACGCCAGGAGGCGGGCTTGGTGTAGACGGGGTACTCCAGCAGGCCGTCCTCGTGGGACTCCTCCACCAGGGACTCCGCGTTGCCCATGAAGCCGGGCAGCAGCCGGACGACGGCCTCGGTGATCGCCAGCGCGGCCACCTCTCCCCCGTTGAGCACGTAGTCGCCGAGGCTGACCTCGATCACCTCGGCGACCTCGGCGCGAGCAGCGGCGTGGTCGAGGACGCGCTGGTCGATGCCCTCGTAGCGACCGCAGGCGAAGACCAGCTGGTCGCGGGTGGCCAGGTCGCGGGCCAGCGCCTGGGTGAACGGCCGGCCGGACGGGCTCGGGACGACGAGCGTGGCGCCGGGCCGCACCACGGCGTCGAGGGCCTCGCCCCACGGCTCGGGCTTCATCACCATGCCGGCGCCGCCCCCGTAGGGGGTGTCGTCGACGGTGCGGTGCCGGTCGTGGGTCCACTCGCGCAGGTCGTGGACGGCGACGTCGAGGAGTCCGGACTCGATCGCCTTGCCCGGCAGCGAGAGCGTGAGCGGGGCGAACCAGTCGGGGAAGATGGTGAGGTAGTCCAGGCGCACGGGCCCGTCCTCAGTCCGGGAGGGGGCTGACGAGCCCGGGGCGGTCGGCGACCACGACGCGCCCGCCGGCGACGTCGACCTCGGGCACCAGGACGGCGACGAACGGCACCAGCGTGGCGCGGCCGTCGGTGGCCTTGACGGCCAGCAGGTCCTGGGCGCCGTGGACGACGCCGGTGACCTCGCCGATGACGGTGCCGTCGAGGTCGTGGACCGCGAGCCCGACCAGTTGGTGGTCGTAGAACTCCTCGGGGTCCTCGGGCACCTCGTCGGCGTCGACGCTCGCGTGCAGCACGACGCCGCGCGCGGTCTCGGCGGCGTTGCGGTCGGGGATCTCCTCGAAGGCCACCAGCAGCACCTGCTGGTGCCAGCGGGTCCGGGCCACGGTGAGCGTGGGGTGCGCGAACGCCGACCCGCGCGGCGCCTGTGCCCGCAGCACCGAGCCGTCGGCGAACCGCCGTTCGGGCTCGTCGCTGCGGACGTCGACGGTCACCTCGCCGCGGATGCCGTGGGGCTTGCCGATCCGGCCGACCACGACCTCGATGCTCTCCACGCTGGCGACTCCTGTGACTCGTGCGGTACTTGTGACTCCTGCGGCGTTGCCCGTCACCCATTTTCGCTGACCCGTCAGCTATAGCGGACGGGTCGGCGTGAAATCGACGCTGACCCGTCAGCTATGGCGGACGGGTCAGCGTGGGTGGTACGTCAGCGGCGGCGGTCGACGTCGACGAAGTCGATCTTCGCGCCGTCGCGGCCGGCGAGGGCCGAGATCACGGTGCGGAACGCGGACGCCGTGCGCCCGCCTCGGCCGATCACCTTGCCGAGGTCGTCGGGGTTGACCCGGACCTCGAGGATCGACCCGCGACGCAGCTGCTTGTCGCGGACGGTGACGTCGTCGGGGTTGTCGACGACGCCGCGCACCAGGTGCTCGAGCGCGTCGGCCAGCATCAGCTGTCCGACTCCGCGGACGCGTCGGCCTCAGCGGCCTTGTCGTCCGCCTTCTCGGCCTTCTCCTCGGCGTCGGCAGCCTTCTCGTCGGCCTTCTCGGCCTTCTCCTCGGCCTTCTCAGCCTTCTTGTCGGCCTCGGCAGCCTTCTCGTCGGCCTTCTCGGACTTCTTCGAGGCGGACTTCTTGGTCACCGCGGCGCCACCGGACTCGCCGCCGGCCTCCTTGAGGGCCTCGTTGAAGAGGTCCTGCTTGCTCGGCTTCGGCTCGGCGGTCTTCAGGGTGCCCTCGGTGCCGGCGATGCCCTTGTAGGTCTGCCAGTCGCCGGTGATCTTGAGGATCTTCTCGACGGCGTCGGAGGGCTGCGCCCCCACGCCGAGCCAGTACTGCGCCCGGTCGGAGACCACGCTGATGTAGCTGGGGTCCTCCTTCGGGTGGTACAGGCCGATCTCCTCGATGACCTTGCCGTCGCGCTTCTTGCGCGAGTCGACGACGACGATGCGGTACTGCGGCACCCGGACCTTGCCCAGGCGCTTCAAACGGATCTTGACGGCCACGGTTGTGGTGTCTCCTCAAGGATGTGGTGTGCGGGGTGAAGGCACCGGACACGGGTGGGGAACACCAGGTCGGAGCCTCCGAGGGGCCACGACGCGCCGGAGAGAGGGTCCGGGCACGCGGGACTCAACGCCGAAGTCTGCCAGACGAGGCGGTGGCTTACGAATCTGCGTCGGATCGAGCGCCTCGGCGCGGCAACCAACCGGGCTCGCCGATCATCTCAACGCCATGACCACCCTCGACGCCGTCTCCCCCGCCACCCGCGCCGGCGCACAGATCCCGCGGCGGCTGCGTCTCAGCCAGCGCTACCGCTGGCTCTTCCCGTGGGCGGTGCGGGCGCACCGCGTCCGCAGGCACCTGCAATGGCTGACGTCGTCGAACCGGTGGGCACGTGCTCGCTCGGTCGAGAGCCTGCCCCAGCGCGCCTTCAAGCACGGATCGCTGCTGATGCGCGAGCTGTCGGAGGAGGAGATGGTCCTGCAGCGCAACAAGGTGGTGAATCTGCGCCTCGCCGCGGCGCGCACCGACGGCGTCCTGATCGGTCCCGGAGAAACGTTCAGCTTCAACAAGGTGGTCGGGAACTGCACCCGGCGTCGCGGCTACGTCGAGGGCATGCGCCTCTCGAACGGCGAGGCGGTCGCCGGGGTCGGCGGCGGGATCTGTCAGCTGGCCAACCTGCTGCACTGGATGGTGCTGCACTCGCCGCTGACGGTGGTCGAGCGCAGCGAGCACTCCTTCGACCCCTTCCCCGACAAGGGCCGCGTGCTGCCCTGGGGCGTGGGCTGCTCGATCGTCTACAACTACGTCGACCTGGTGTTCCGCAACGACACCGAGCACACCTTCCAGCTGCGCACCTGGGTGGGCGAGCACCATCTGCGCGGCGAGCTCCGCGCCGACGGGCCGATCGCGACCAGCTACCACGTCGAGGCCCGCGCCGAGGAGTTCGTGGCGGTCGGCGAGGACGTCTACCGCTGCAACGAGATCTGGCGCACCACCGTCGACAAGCGCACCGGGACCACACTCGCCGACGAGTGCGTCAAGAAGAACTGTGCCCTGGTGAAGTACGTGCCCGACGAGAGCCTGGTGCGGCGTCTTCCCCTCTGAGTGACCTACCGGGAGGCGACGACGGCGCCGCGCAGCACCACGCACGCCGGGCGGGTCAGGGTCGTGAGGTCCTCGCGCGGGTCGGCGTCGAAGACCACGAAGTCGGCCGGGTCGCCCTCGTCGAGGCCGGCGTTCCAGCCGAGCCACTCACGCCCCTTCCACGACGCCGCGGCGACGACGTCGGCGGCCGGCAGGCCGAAGTCGATCATGGCCCGGATCTCCTCCGACAGGGCGCCGTGGCGACCCGAGCCGCCGCCGTCGGTGCCGACGTAGAGCGCGACGCCGGCCTCGTGCGCGGCGAGGAGCACGTCGCGGCGGCGTCGGTAGAGGTCCTCCATCGTCGCTGCGTAGTCGGGGAACTTCGCGCGGCCGGCGTCGGCGAACTCGGGGAACTTGGCGGTCTGGAGGACCGTCGGGACCAGTGCGACGTCGCCGGCGACCATCTGCTCGAGGTGGTCCTCGCTCAGGCCGGTGCCGTGCTCGAGGCAGTCGATGCCGGCGTCCAGGAGGCCGCTGAGCACGTCGGTGCCGAAGCAGTGGGCGGTCACCTTGGCGCCGTTCTCGTGGGCCGCCGCGATCGCCGCGGCGAAGTCCTCCGCCGGGAACGACGGCGCCAGGTCGCCGGTGTCGCGCGAGATCCAGTCGCCGACCAGCTTCACCCAGCCGTCGCCGGCTCGGGCCTCCCCCGCGACGGTCTCGACGAGTTCGTCCGGCTCGACCTCGTGGGCGTAGTTGCGGATGTAACGGCGGGTGCGCGCGACGTGCCGGCCGGCCCGGATGAGCCGGGGCAAGTCGTCGCGCTCGTGGACCCATCGGGTGTCGGCCGGCGAGCCGCAGTCGCGCAGCAGGAGCGCACCGCTGTCGCGGTCGGCGATCGCCTGCTGCTCGGTCTCGGCGTCGTCGACCGCGCCGTGGTCCTCCAGGCCGAGGTGGTTGTGCGCATCGACCAGGCCAGGCACGATCCAGCCCTGCGCGACCGTCTCGGCGCCGGTCTGCGGCTCGTAGGTGATCCGCCCCTCGATCACGTACACATCGCGTGCCTCGCCGTCGGGCAGCACCGTTCCGCGGAAGCGTGGAGCCGTCATGGCTCGACCCTAGAGGACCCCGGCCGCCGGTGGTCCGACCCGACGGGCGCTGCTCCGGGCGGTGGCTTGTTACTGACCGTTGTTACCTCTGACCTGCTCTTGCAAGCGCAGGTCAGAGGTAACAACGGTCAGTAACATGCCGGTTCGCTCGCCGACTCCCAGGTTCAGTCGATCTCGCCGAGCAGCCACGAGGGCGTCATGACCGACGCGCCGTAGTGCTCGACCCGGCCCATCAGGATCCGGTCGGCGGTGACGACGGTGACCCGGTCGCCGCGCTCGGCGGCCGACTTGGCCTCCGCGACGATGGTGTCGTCGCCGCTGCCCTTGGCGTGGACGGTGAGCACGTGCCCGTCGCGGCCGGCCCGCACGCCCGGCTTGGCCGCCCCCTCCAGCACGAGCACCACGAGGTCCTGCGGCAGGTCGGCGGTCATGAGTCGCTCGTGGAGCCGCTGCGCGGCGCCGGCGCGGTCCTTCCACCAGCCGTCGGGGCGCGAGCCCACGACGTTCGCTCCGTCGACGATCAGGACCGTGCTCGATGCTGGCATGGCGCCAACCTAACGCGAGACCAGGCCTTCGATGCGTCGCCGCTCCTGCCATCCTGGGCCCCATGACTCGGGCGAGGACGCGGCACGTCCTGACGACGACGGTGCTGCTGCTCGCGCTGACCGCCTGCGGTGACGACGAGCCCGGGTCCGTCGACACCGCGACGAGCAACAGCAGCTCGGCGGCACCGGCGACGCCGTCGACCACCGAGCCCCTGCCCACGTCGCCCACGCCCACATCGCTTACGCCGACACCGACGCCGACGCCGGATCCGACCACCCCCACGACAACCCCACCACTGCGCCCACCACCGCGCGAGGCGTGGGTGCGAGGCGTCGACGCCTCGCACCACCAAGGCGACATCGACTGGCCCCGAGTGGCGCGTGACGACATCGCCTTCGCCTATCTCAAGGCCAGCGAGGGCAGCACGTTCGCCGACCCGCGGTTCGCCGAGAACGCCGAGGGCGCCCGCGAGGCCGGCCTCCGCGTGGGGGGCTACCACTACTTCAGCCTCTGCTCCCCCGGCGCCGCGCAGGCCGACCACTTCGTCGAGGTGCTCCGCGAGGCCGGCGCCGATGCCGGGCCCGCGACGATGCCGCCCGCGGTCGACCTCGAGATCCAGGGGCAGTGCTCGACGCCGCCGGGCCGCGACGACCTGCTCGTGCAGGTGCGGACCTTCCTCGACGACGTCGAAGAAGCCACGGGCTCGAGGGTGGTGGTCTATGAGTACCCCGACTTCGAGGAGGAGTACCGCTTCGCCGACGAGCTCCAACGTCGTCAGTGGGTGCGCCGGCTCGGCGACACGCCACCGGACCGCGCCTGGTGGATCTGGCAGCGTGCCGACGACGCCAGCATCGACGGGATCGACGGCCCGGCCGACCTGAACCTGATCAGAGAGCTCCCGTGACGGCCGTGCGATACACCGGTCGGCTGCGTTGGTGCGCCACAGCCCACCCGCGCCCCGAAGTTCAGGACTCCTCGTCCCGCGCCGGCCGCAAGATCGGCGCTGCGAGTTCGCCGTCCGCGTGCATTGCGTGGATCTCGTCCACCGAGGCACGCAACGCCGACAGCGCACCGGCTCGCAGTCCGGCGCCGTATCTCACGTCGATGCTTCCTTGATGAAGCCGCTCGTAGGAACCGGCCGCGGGCCGATACGACTTGAGGACAAGCTCGTTGATACCCCACTCCTTCGCATGCCCGGTGCGACGACGCCGACCATGATGACGACTGGTGAACCGGTCGTCCGGGATCAGATCGGCACTGATCGCCTGGAGTGCGCGCAGATCGCTCCAGATCGGATCGACCAACAGCGCTGCCTTCACCAGGTGGTAGGCGCTGTAGAACCACGGCACCGCGGCCCATTCGTCACCAGCATCGGCAAGCAAGTCACCGATGCGTCGGTGCCGAGCCGAACGTCCCAGGTGCTCGGCCTCACGCAGTGGAGTGTCGGGCATGGGGCGACGCGGATCAGACCATGCTGAAGTCAGGCTGGCGAGCCGCTGTCGCCTCGGCGGACGAGCTGTCGGGTGTGACGAACCGATAGGAGATCGATACCTCGTCGAGGAACATCTCGCGGATCTCGATCAGCTTGTCGATCGCGTGCTGCTGGAACTCCCACGTGTTCTCCGCGAGACCCAGCTCGATCGCCGCAGCCATGTCGCCTGGATCACCGAACACGTACAGACTCTGCAGTCGGTCCTTCCCGACGTAGGTCACGACGCTCTCGCCGAGCGAAGAGATGAGCGCCTGGAAGTCGTCCATGCCTCGATTCTCCATCAGTCCACCAAGATGCGCGCGACCAGACCGGTGGCCTGTGGATGACCGAATCGCGGCGAGGCCAGCCTCACTTCAAGAACTTGGAGAAGTCCTTGGGCAGGTTGAGGTTGGCCGCGGCGGCCTCGTAGTCGATCTCCTCGTTCGGGACGCCGAAGGCGTTGCCCTTGGCTGCCTCGGCGCGCTCCTTGGCCGCGGCCGCCTCCTGCGCGGCCTTGGCGGGGTTGCCGGAGACGCGGCGGCCCTTGCCCTTCTTCGGCTGCTGCTTGGACTTGCCGCGCTTGCCGCCGCCCATGCCGGGCATCCCGGGCATGCCCGGCATCCCGGGCATCCCGCCACCGCGGGCCATCTGCTGCATCATCTTGCGCGCCTCGAAGAAGCGGTCGACGAGCTGGTTGACGTCGGAGACCTGGCGGCCCGAGCCCTTGGCGATCCGGGCCCGGCGGGAGCCGTCGATCATCTTCGGGTTGTTCCGCTCGGCCGGCGTCATCGACTGGATGATCGCCTGGATCCGGTCGATCTCGCGGTCGTCGAAGTTCTCCAGCTGCTCGCGCATCTGGCCCATGCCGGGCAGCATGCCGAGGATCTTCGACATCGAGCCCAGCTTGCGGACCTGCTGCATCTGGGCGAGGAAGTCGTCGAGGGTGAACTCGCCGCCCTGGCCGCTCAGCTTGGCGGCCGCCTTCATGGCCTCCTCCTGGTCGAAGGCCTTCTCGGCCTGCTCGATCAGGGTGAGGATGTCGCCCATGTCCAGGATGCGCGAGGCCATCCGGTCGGGGTAGAAGATGTCGAAGTCGGTCATCTTCTCCCCCGAGGAGGCGAACATGACCGGGCGTCCGGTGACCTGGCGGATGGAGAGCGCGGCACCACCGCGCGCGTCGCCGTCGAGCTTGGTGAGGACGACGCCGTCGTAGCCGACGCCCTCGAGGAAGGCCTGCGCGGTGGTGACGGCGTCCTGGCCGATCATCGCGTCGACGACGAAGAGCACCTCGTCGGGCTGCACGGCGTCGCGGATGTCGGAGGCCTGCTGCATCAGCTCGGCGTCGACGCCGAGGCGACCGGCGGTGTCGACGATCACGACGTCGTGCAGCTTGCGCTTGGCCTCCTCGATCGAGGCGCGGGCCACGGTGACGGGGTCGCCGGTGCCGTTGCCGGGCTCGGGGGCGAACACGGGGACGCCGACCCGCTCGCCGTTGACCTGGAGCTGGTTGACGGCGTTGGGTCGCTGGAGGTCGCAGGCGACCAGCATCGGGGTCTTGCCCTGCTCCTTGAGCCAGAGCGCGAGCTTGGCGGCGAGGGTGGTCTTACCGGCGCCCTGGAGACCGGCGAGCATGATGACGGTCGGGCCGGACTTGGCGAACCGCAGCCGGCGCTCCTCGCCGCCGAGGATCGTGACGAGCTCGTCGTGGACGATCTTGATGACCTGCTGGGCCGGGTTGAGGGCGGCGCTGACGTCCTCCTCGCGGGCGCGCTCCTTGACGGCGGCCACGAACTCCTTGACCACCGGCAGTGCGACGTCGGCCTCGAGCAGCGCGATGCGGATCTCGCGCGCGGTGGCGTCGATGTCGGCCTCGGAGAGCCGTCCCTTGCCGCGCAGGTTCTTGAAGGTGCTGGCGAGACGGTCGGAGAGAGTGGCGAACACAGAAGTCCTCAGGCAGTGGCTCTAGGCGGCGGCTCCGGCGGAGCACACGTCAAGACACCAGACTAACTGCGCTTGCCTTAGGTTGAGGACGTGACCGTGTTCCTCGCCATCGTCGGCGGCCTCGCCCTGGTCGTCCTCGCGGTGTGGTTCGGCCATCGCTCGCTCGGCTCGGCCGGCCCGACGAGCAGCGGCGGGAACGCGTTGGGCGGCTTCGACGTCTTCGATCCCGGCCGGGCCCGTGCTCGCGACGACCTCGACTCCAAGGAGCACGAGGGCGAGGCGCTTCCGGCCCCGAACGACGAGGACCTGCCGGTGCGGGTCGACCTGGGCTCGGGCACTGTGCGCATCCGTAAGCCCTCTCCCGCTCCGGGCTCCGAGCCCGACCCCGAGACCCCTGAGGACGCCGGCTCGGCCGAGTGAGCCCGGCCACCTCAGCCGCCCAGCGCCTCCCGGACGGCGTGCGCCGCCTCGGCCGCGCGGGTCTCCGAGAGCGCACCGGCGGCGTTCTCGCGCAGGTAGAACACGTCGACCGCCTGCGGCCCGAGTGTCTCCACGTGGGCCGAGGCGATCGTGACGTCGAGTCGCGCCAGCGCCGCGCAGACCAGGTGGACGACGCCGGGCCGATCGGCCGCGCGCACCTCCAGGACGGTGGAGCGTCGACTGGCCTCGGGCCGGACGACGACGCCGGGCTCGGGCTCGCCGGCCGGGCGCAGGCCGCCGAAGCGGGCCCCGGGGTCAACCCGGCCTGCCCGGACCGCGGCGTAGCGCCGCCGCACGAGCGCCGCGTCGACCGGGACCAGCGGGTCGGCTGCCAGCTCCCAGGTCGAGCTGCACCAGTGCCCGTGGGTCCACACGCGGGCCGACCGGATCGGCATCCGGAGCAGCGCGAACGTCGCGGCCAGGTCGGCGAGCAGGCCCACCTGGTCGGCGGCGGTGACGGTGACCCGGGTGCCGTCCTCGCCGGGCTCGACCGCGACCGCGACGGAGTCACGGTCCGGGTCGACGGGCACCGCCCGGAGGTCTCGGGGGTCGGGGTACGGCGGCGGGTCCCCCGACATGACGGCGCCGGCCCGAGCGGCGAGAGTGCGCACCAGACCGGCCCGCCACGACGTCCACGCCTGAGGGGCGGTGGCGCGCGCGTCGGCCTCGGTGAGGGCGAGGAGCAGGGCGAGCGCCTCGCGTGCCGGCACGGCCGGGGGGACGTGCTCGGTGATCAGGTCGACGGTCGCGGGGTCGTCCGGGTCGCGTGTCGTGGCGACCGAGGCGAGGAGCAGGTGCCGGCGCACCAGGAAGGCGACCAGGTCCACGCCCTCGGCGTCGAAGCCCATCCGGGTGGCGGCCGCGCGGGCGATCGGCTCGCCGGCGACGCTGTGCTCGAGGAGACCGCCCTTGCCGATGTCGTGCAGCAGCGCGGCGACGAGCAGGACGTCGGGGCGCCCCACCGTACGGATCAGCGCGGCAGCCTCGATGCAGGTCTCGACCAGATGGCGATCGACGGTGAACCGATGGATCGCAGAGGCGTGCGGCAGCAGGCGGACCCGCTCCCACTCCGGCAGGATGCGCCGCAGCGCGCCGGTCTCCTCCAGCGTCTCCCACACCTCCAGCAGGCCCGGCCCCGCGGCCAGGAGGCGCACGAGGAGACGACGGGCCTCCTCGGGCCAGGGGTCGGGCAGCGCAGCGCCGTCGCGGACCAGCCGGGCCGCGGTGGACGGCGCCAGCGCGACGCCCCGCTCGGCGGCCGCCGCGGCGGCGCGCAGCAGCAGCAGCGGGTCGGCGGCCGGGTCGGCCCGCCGGTCGAGCACCACCTCGCCACCGGACAGCGCCACGCCCGGGGCCAGCGACTCGAGCAGCGGACGACGGGCGCGCCCGGACGCCGGGCGCGCCAGGACGCCGTCGATGCGACGCCACGCGAGCCGGTTCAGGTGGGTGATCAGCCGTCCGGCCTCGCGGACCCGGCGCTGTGCGGCCGTGGCGGCGACCTCCCCCACCCCGAGCCCGAGCGCCTCGCCGAGCGGTTCCCAGGTCTCCGGGGCGATCCGGTCGGTGGCTCGCCCGGCGACCTCGTGGACGACGTCACGCACGTCGAGCAGCACCTGCCGCGCCCGCTCGAGATCGGTGTGCGGCACGTCGACCAGCCAGGTCGCCACCACCCCGCGCAGGGCGGTGGCATCGCGGAGCCCGCCGGCCGCCTCCTTGAGGTCGGGGACCGACCGGTGGGCCAGCTCCCCGATCACCCCGTGCCGCTCGCGCATCGCGCGCCGGCTCTCCGGGAGTCGCTCGCGGGCTCCGCGCCGCCATTCGGCGAGCATGGTGGTGCGCAGCCGCAGCGTGAGAGCTGGGTCGCCGGCCAGGTGCCGGGCGTCCAGCAGGCCGGAGGCGACCCGGTGGTCGGCCGCGGCGGCCTCGACCATCTCGGGCAGCGAGCGGACCGCATGGTCCAGACGCGCGCCGGCGTCCCAGATCGGGTACCAGACCTCCTCGGCCAGCGTCGCGAGCCCGACCCCGACGTCGTGGACGAGCACGACGTCGAGGTCGGAGTACGGCGCGAGCTCGCCGCGGCCGTAGCCGCCGACCGCCACCAGAGCCACTCCCGAGTCGGGCCCGGCGCACTTCTCGTAGGCGGCCGCGCACAGCGCGTCGGCGGCCTCGGTCCGGGCGGCGCGGTCGGCGGCGGTCACGTCACAGGGCGTCGACGTCGCGGTCGCCGGTGCGCACGCGCAGCACCGTCTCCACAGGGCTCACCCACACCTTCCCGTCACCGATCCGCCCGGTCTGGGCGGTCTTGGCGATGATCTCGACGACGTCGGCGGCATCGGCGTCGTCGACCACGATCTCGATGCGGATCTTGGGCACCAGGGCGATGTCGTACTCCGCGCCGCGGTAGACCTCGGTGTGACCCTTCTGACGGCCGTAGCCGCTCACCTCGCTGACCGTCATGCCGGCGACGCCGAAGGTCTCCAGCGCCTCGCGGACGTCCTCCCACTTGTGCGGCTTGATCACCGCGGTCACCAGCTTCATGCCTGGGCTCCTTCCTCGGTACGGGCGATGGGCGGGGCGGAGCGGGTCAGGACGCTGCCGGGGGTCCCCGACCGACTGCCGGCGTGCAGGTCGTAGGCGCTCTCGCCGTGCTCGGCGAGGTCGATCCCGCCGACCTCGTCCTCCTCGCTGATCCGCAGGCCGAGCGTGTACTTCAACGCCAGCCCGATGATCGTGGTGAGGACGCCGGAGTAGGCGACGGCGACGAGCACCCCGAGCACCTGGTCGGTCAGCGAGCCGAAGCCGCCGCCGTAGAGCAGGCCGTCGACGCCGCCCGCGCCCTCGGCGGTGGAGAAGATGCCGATCAGGACGGTGCCGACGATGCCGCCGACCAGGTGGACGCCGACGACGTCGAGCGAGTCGTCGTAGCCGAGCCTGAACTTCAGGCCGACCGCCCAGGCGCAGACCCCGCCGGCGATCGCGCCGATCGCGACCGCGC
Organism: Nocardioides epinepheli; assembly: GCF_037936805.1. Classification (NCBI taxonomy): domain Bacteria; kingdom Bacillati; phylum Actinomycetota; class Actinomycetes; order Propionibacteriales; family Nocardioidaceae; genus Nocardioides; species Nocardioides epinepheli. The sequence goes on from NZ_JBBMMC010000009.1 coordinate 111,150, forward strand.
CGCTGAGGTCCACCGCTCCGGCGGCCGGGGTGATCGCGACCAGACCGGCGACGATCCCGGAGGCGGCACCGAGCGAGGTGGCCTTGCCGTGCAGGACCCGCTCGACCAGCAGCCAGCCGAGGATGGCCGCCATGGTGGCCAGGGTCGTGTTGGCGAACGTGCGCCCCATCTCGGCGGTGATGTCCTGGTCGCCGACCACGACGGAGCCGACGTTGAATCCGTACCAGCCGAACCACAGCAGGCCGGCGCCGAGCATCGTCAGGGTGAGGTTGTGCGGTCGCATCTTGTCCTTGGGCCATCCGTGCCGGCGGCCGAGCAGCAGCACCAGGACGAGCGCGGCGACACCGGCGTTGATGTGGACCGCGGTGCCGCCGGCGTAGTCCTGGGCGCCGATGCGGCCGCAGATCAGCGAGTCCTCGGTGCAGCTGAACACCATGTGCGCCATCGGGAAGTAGACGATGACCGCCCAGATCGGCACGAACAGCACCCAGGCCGAGAACTTCATCCGGTCGGCCACCGCGCCGCTGATGAGCGCGCAGGTGATGATCGCGAAGGTCATCTGGAACATGACGCCGATGTAGCCGGCGGTGCCGACGCCGTCGAGCCAGAACAGCTTGAACGGATCGGCGAAGAACGTGCCGTCGCCGCTGAAGCCCATCGACCAGCCGACCGCGACGTAGGCGATGCCGACGATCGCGGCGGCGACGTAGGACATCATCATCATGTTCAGCACGGACTTCGAGCGGGTCATCCCGCCGTAGAAGAGTGCGAGTGCGGGCACGGTCATCATCAGCACGAGCGCCGTCGCGACGATCATGAAGGCGGAGTAGCCGTCCACAGGACCTCCATCGGTGTGTCGGTGGGGCCGTGGAGGTGCGCGACGGCGTTGTCGACTCCGCTGCGGCCCGGATGCACCGAACCCTCGCGCCGGCACGTTTCGGTCGACGCCGCCGCGTGTTGCGGGCAGGTAACGGACTCCGGTGGGGTGTTACGAGTCGGTGTCCGGGTCGGTGTCCGGGTCGAGGGTCGGGCCCACGTGGCACAGCATCGGCCCGACCTGCTCCAGGTCGGCCTTCACGGCCTGCTCCAGCCGCTCGGTGAGCCCCTCGGCGTCGTCGGGCACGCAGGCCAGCCCGACGTCGAGTGCGATCAGGTCCGCGCGCAGCAGCTTCGGGGAGGGCCTGCGCTGGCCCGTCCACGTGCGGTAGAGCCGCACGCGCGACTCGGTCAGCTCGTCCGCCTCGGGCACGTTGCTCAGGTAGAACTGGCGCGGCACGACCGGGAACCGCTCGGTGGTGTAGATGTTCAGGGCGCTCATCAGCTCAGGTGGCAGCATCCACGGACCTGCGGCGGTCTCGTGCTCCATCCGATCCATCAGCAGGGCGACGTCGTCGAAGGCGTCGGGAGGTAGCTTCCACTGCGGCGATGCGGTCAGCCGGGCCCCCACCGACGCCGACCACTGCGGCGTCCCGACCAGCGCCAGAGCCGTCGCCGCACCGGCGACCACCGCGATACCGGCCATGGCCGCGCGAGAGGGACCGACCTCGCCGAGCCACGAGATCGCTCGTGCGCCGAGAAGGCCGACGAACGCGGCGAGCGGCGCGACGAGGAACAGCCGCCAGGCGACAGGCCCGGCGCCGGTGACCACGTTGACGAGATCGAAGACGCCGGGAAGCAGCGCCGCGAGCGCGGCGAGGGCACAGCATCCCGCGAGCAGTGCCACCTGGGCCCGCACCGCCAGGACCGCGCCGACCAGGGCGGCGATGCCGACCAGCGCGAAGGCCGTGTGCGGCCCCACCAGCACCGCGAACGCCTGTGCGCGCGGCATCGGGATCGGCGCCTCGCCACCCACGGCGGGACCGAGGGCGACCACGACGCCCGCGACCAGCGGACCGACCAGGAACGCCACTGCGCCGAGGGCCAGCCGAGCGGAGCGGGCGAGGGCGGCAGCGACGAGCGCGGCTCCGGCTACCGACATCGCCATCAACGGGGCGGCGCTGGTGAGGCCGACGAACGCGATGCCTGCGGCGAGCAGCAGCCCGTATCGGTACCGGTCGTGGTCGCGCCCCTCGAGGAGCCGTCCCAGGTGCACCAGGACGATCGGGATCAGCACGCACGTGGCGATGACCTTGCCCTGCCAGATGCGTCCGATGGAGTAGTTGCCGACGACGTGCTGGGCGCTGATCAGCAGGTATCCGACGGCGATCGCGAAAGCGGCCAGCGGCAGCGCCGGGGCCCAGGCCCGGATCAGTCGCCACAGCGCCCAGCCGAGGAGGAAGGCCAGGAAGGGCACCGCCCACAGGTAGGTGACCGCACCGTTGCGGACGCCCGCGAGGTCGGCCAGGGCGCCGAACAGGGTCTCGATCGAGGACAGCGGGAGTCCCCCGCCGTAGATCGAGTCGAGCGTCTCGGGGCCGAACATGGTGTCGCGCAGGGCCGGGACGCCGTGTTCGGCGACCCAGGTGCCGCGGTTGACGTAGAACACGTCGTCGGCATCCGGTCGCACCAGCAGGGACGCCAGCACCCCGAGCCCGAGGCAGATCGCGCCCGCGACGGCCTGCTCGACGCGCGCCCAGGAGCCGTCGGGGATCGGGTCCTGCGCGGTGACGGTCGTCGCAGCGGGCGTGCGCCGCCGGTTCCACAGGAGCAGGATCGACCCGGCGACGGCGAGCACCACGGCCGGCTCGACCCCGAGCGAACCGCGCGCGATCACCGCGATCGCCAGGACCGCGACGTAGACCCCCGCGAGCGCCGGCACCAGCCATCGCGGTCGTCCTGGCGTCGTCGCCGGCAGCGGGCCGTCGTCCTCGACGGGCTCCCGCGCCTCCGCGGCTGCGGCGACCCCGCCGGCGCGCGCCTCGCGCCGGGCGCCGAGGCCGATCGCTACGATCGCGACGCCGATCCACACCGCCGCCGGTACGAACGCCGAGCCGCGCGCGGCGAGCACCACCTCGTAGGTCAGCGTCCACAGCGCGAAGGCCACGATGAGCCCATCGCAGCCGCCGTCGACGAGGCGGGTCGCGAGCGGGGCGCGGGCCGCGGCCGCAGGCCTGGGCGGGTCCGAAGCGGCCGTCGCGTCGTCGTGCTCGGGGTCGGTGGTCATCGGCAGGTCATCGAGGGATGGTCCTCGACTCACTCCTCAGGTCGGCGGATCGGCGACTCCAGCACCACGGGAAGGTAACCGTAGACTGCGCGCCATGCCAGCCGAACCGCGGCCAGCGCCGAGGGTGCTGGTCATCGTGCCTGCATGGAACGAACACGAGACTGTGGGCGACACCGTCCGCGGCGTACGGGCCATGCACCCCGACTACGACATCCTCGTGGTCGACGACGGTTCCGGCGACGACACCGCGCACGTGGCACGTGACGCGGGAGCGATGGTGGCGCAGCTGCCGTTCAACCTCGGCGTCGGGGGCGCGATGCGCACCGGCTACCGGTACGCCGTGCGCCACGGCTACGACGTCGCCGCCCAGCTCGACGCCGACGGGCAGCACGACCCGGCCTATCTCGACAAGCTCATCGGTCGGCTCGAACTCAGTCCGGACCGCAGGCCCAGCCTGCTCCCGGTGAGCGAGCGCCCGGCCGGCAAGGACGACGGCAGCGCCGAGCGCGGCCCCGACATCGTCATCGGCGCTCGGTTCGCCGGCGTCGGCGACTACAAGGTCGGCCTCATGCGCGGCCTGGCGATGCGACTGCTCGCGCGGACCCTCAGCCGGCTCGGCCACACCCGGCTCACCGACGTCACCAGCGGTTTCCGGGTGGTCAACCGGCGCGCGATGGCGGTCTTCGCCACCCACTACCCCGCTGAGTATCTCGGCGACACGGTGGAGTCCCTGGTAATCGCGCTGCGGTTGGGCTGCCGGGTCGAGCAGGAGCCGGTGGCGATGCTGCCGCGGGCAGGCGGAGTCGCCAGCCAGAGCCCCGCCAAGGCAGCGATCTACCTGGTGCGCGCCGTGGTCGCCCTCGGTCTCGCGCTGGTACGCCGCTGGCCCGCCGCCCTGGAGACCCCGCCCCAGGAGGCGGTGTGAGCAGCAACTACCTGCTCGGCCTGATCGGCGCGCTGATCACGCTGGCGGTGCTCTTCGAGCTGCTGCGCCGGCGTCGGCTGCGCGAGAAGTACGCACTGCTGTGGGTCGTGGTGGCACTGCTCACCCTCGTCGTGGCGATCTTCCCCGCCACCTTGGAGTGGGCCGCGCGGCTGGTCGGCGTCGAGGTGCCGGCCAACCTGCTGTTCTTCCTGGCCAGCATGCTGCTGCTGCTGGTGAGCATCCAGCACAGTCAGGACCTCGGCCGGCTCGACGAGCGGACCCGCTCGCTGGCCGAGGAGGTCGCGCTATTGCGCATGCGGGTCGAGCGAGGCGACCTCGCACGCCCCGAGCCCTCCCGCGAGCCCTTCCACGAGTCGAGCCATGAGCCCGCCGCAGAGCCCGATGAGTGAGCCGGTGAGCACACGGGCGCCCCGTACTACCGCGCTGGTCCTGGCCTATGGCGACGAGCCCGTGCTCGTGGAGTGCGTGGAGGCGATCTTGTCCTCCGAGGACGTCGACGTCGACGTGGTGCTGGTCGACAACGGCTGCACCTCCGGCGCGGTCGACGAGCTCGCCGGACGGCCGGGGATCACCGTGGTGCGGCCCGGCGAGAACACCGGGTTCGCGGGCGGATGCAATCTCGCCGCTCGGCACGCACGCGGCGAGGTGCTGGTGCTGGTGAACGGCGACGCCGTCGTCCGACCGGGCGCGATCGCGGCCCTGTCCCGCGCCGCCTGCCTCCCCGGAGCCGGCCTGGCGACGTCCAGCCTGCGCCTGTACGAACGGCCCGACCACATGAACTCCGCCGGGAACCCGGTGCACTACCTCGGCCTGTCGTGGGCCGGCGGCCTCGGCGACCCGGCCACCGCGCACGCCGAGCCGCGCGACGTCGCCTCCGGCAGTGGCGCCGCACTCGCCGTCCGTCGCGACACCTGGGAGGCCCTGGACGGCTTCTGGGAGCCGATGTTCGCCTACTGCGAGGACGCCGAGCTGAGCCTGCGCTGCTGGCAGCGCGGCCTCAATGTCCGCTACGTGCCGGACGCCGTGGTGCTGCACCGCTACGAGTTCAGCCGCAACCCCACGAAGAACTATCTGCTCGAGCGCAACCGGCTGCTGCTGCTCCTGACGCTGCTGGAACGCCGCACCCTCCTTGCGATCCTCCCGCCGGTGGTCGGCCTCGAGCTCGCGATCTGGGCGATCGCGGCGCGTCAGGGGTGGGGCCGGGACAAGGTTCGCGGCTGGCGCTGGATCTGGCAGCACCGGCGCGAGGTCCGGGCGCGGCGCGCCGAGGTGCAGGCGGCACGGACCCGCACCGACGCCGACCTGCTCCCCGGACTCCTCACCGGCCGCGTCACCCCCGGGGAGGACACCGGGCTCAGCGTGCCGGGTCCGTTGAACGCGCTCGCAGCGACCTACTGGTCCCTGGTGCGTCGAGTCGTCCTGCGCTGACCCGGCGACCTACCATCTACCGGTGCCCGGCGCCGACGCCGGCGCCGAACAGCCCCCCACACCCGACGAGGAGGACTCAGTGGGCTCGGATGACCACTGTTCCCACCTCGACGAGCTCACCCTCGCTCGCGAGGAGCTGGCCCGCAGCCGCTCCGAGCTGGAGCGCACCGCCGAGGCCCTCGCCTCCTCGCGTGAGGAGCACGATCGTCTCCGTGCCCGGGCGCGCGACCTGGCCGAGTCGACCGACCGGCGGCTGCGCGAGCAGCCCCCGGCCCGCGCCGGGCTGACCCGGCGGGTCCGGAAGGCACCCGACGACGAGGCGGCGCAGGTGGAGCTGCTGCGGTCCTCCGACCTCTTCGACCCCGCGTGGTACCTCCTGGCGCACCCCGAGGTCGTCGACACCGGCCTGGACCCCGCCCGCCACTACCTGCGCCACGGTGCGGCCGACGGCTGGGACCCCTCGCCCGCCTTCAGCACCGACGGCTACCTCCGTGAGCACCCCGACGTCGCCGCGGCCGGCACCAACCCGCTGGTCGCACGGCTGCGACGGCAGGCCCGGAAGGGTCGGGGACGCCGCCGCGGCGGAGACTCCGGCGCATGACGGCGGCGACCGACGTCCCTCCGGCCGCACTGCCGCCCGCCGAGGTCGCCGTCCTCGACGACGCCACCCGCGCCCGCTTCGTCGTCGACTCCGGCTGGTTCGACGCCGAGTGGTACGCCGAGCGGCACCGCGACGACCCCGAGGCGGTCCGCGACCCGCTGGCCCACTGGCTCGGCGCCGGCTCGGCGAGCGGCGCGGCCCCCGGGCCGCGGATCGACGCCCTCGCGGCCCAGCGAGGCGAGCGGGTCACCGTCACCGGGATCGAGCGCGACGCCCCCTCGCCCGACGACCCGCAGCTGCGCCGCGACATCGCCGTCGTCGAGGCCAGCGGCCTGTTCGACGAGGCCTACTACCTCTCTCAGCTCGACGACGACGAGGACCTCGACGGGGCGACGCCGCTGGAGCACTTCTGCCGGCTCGGGTGGCGCGAGCTGCTCCGCCCGTGCCGCGGTTTCGACGTGTGGTGGTACTGGAGCACCCACCTCGACCCCGCCGGCGAGACGCTCGACCCGTTCGTCCACTACCTCGTCGCCGGACGCGCGGCCGGACTCACCGGTCGTCCGACGAGCCTGGCGACCACCGGCGGGTGGCGGCACCCCGACGACCAGCCGGTGCGCCGGATCTGCCTGTTCGCCGGGTTCGACGCCGGCGGCGTGCTCGACGAGACCGTGGTCGACTACGTGCGCGACCTGAGCCGGTTCGCCGACGTCTACTACCTGTGCGACAGCTATCTCCCGCCCGCGGAGCTTGCCAAGCTCGACGGGATCGTCCGCGGGGCCTGGGCGATCCGGCACGGCTGCTACGACTTCGGCTCCTACGCCATGCTCGCCCACGAGCTCGTCGGCTGGGACACCGTGTCGTCCTACGACGAGCTGCTGTTGGTCAACGACTCCTGCTACCTGCTCCGCCCGCTCGACGACGTCTTCGCGACCATGGACGCGCGCGCCGCCGACTGGTGGGGACTGCAGGCGACCAAGGGCATCGCCGCGACCCGCGACGCGCCGTCGAACGCCTTCACCGAGCCGATCCCGCTCGACGAGGCCCGCACCGACTACCTCCCGCGCTGGGAGGACGACGACGTCTACGACTTCCACGTCGGCAGCTACTTCCTCGCCTACCGGCGCCCGGTGCTGGACGATCCGCACTTCGCCCGGCTGCTGGAGTCGGTGCACCGGCAGCGCGGCAAGGCCGCGATCATCCACAAGTACGAGATCGGGCTGACCCACACCCTGCTCGCCGGCGGTCACGCGGTCGACACCTACCTCGACGCCGTCTACCCCTTCCACCCGCTGTTCACCGCGTGGCACTTCGAGCTCATCGCCGGGGGGTTCCCGCTCCTCAAGCGCTACCTGATCTACCAGAACCACTACGACGTGCCCGATCTGCATTCCTGGCGTGAGCGGGTCGCGGCGCTGGTGCCCGAGGCGGACCTCGACCCCGTGGAGGCCCACCTGCACCGGGCCGCCCCGCACGACCGGCTGACCCGCAGCTTCGCGATCCGGACCACGACCGACGGCTCGGTGAGCAAGCCGGAGCTGCTGGTCGACCGGGCGTTCCGCCGAGCCGACAAGCAGACGCCGAAGGACCCGACCTGGTGGGCGTTCCCGGTCTGCCCGATCGAGGGGACCCTGCCGGCCAACAGCCGCGCGATCCTCGAGGAGGTCCGGCACGACCCGGCGATCACCAAGGTGGTGCTCACCCGGGCCCATCGCATCGACCTCGACGGCGCCCATGTGCAGGTGCTCCCGCTGCTGAGTCCCGAGGGACAGGACGCCCTGCTGCGCTCGGGCTATGTGTTCATGAAGGGCCAGCCACGACGCACCGTCGGCGAGCGGCTCTCCCCCGACCACCGGCAGATCCTGGTCCGCGACGGCCTCAGCGTGGAGTCGGGACGCACGGTCTTGCCACGCACCCGGTCGATGGCCCGGCTCCCCGCGGCCCGCTGGCACGCCGCGCTCACCGCCTCGCCCCTCGACCAGCTCGTCGTCGTCGGCGCCAACTATCCGATCCGGTATCCGCAGGGGCTGCGCACCGGTGTGCCTGCCCACGACTTCCTGGTGCGCCCGACGGCGGAGCTTCCTCCGGAGATCGCCGACCAGGAGCAGCGGCTGCGGGCCGAGCTCGACGGCCGCCCGCTGGTCCTGCTCGCCGTAGCGTCGCGCGGGCGCGACCGGCCGGCGTACCGGTTCGCGGCCGAGGAGGTGACCTGGCTGGCTCAGCGGGCCGATCGCACCGGAGTGGTCCTCGGCGTCCGCGAGCACTCCCACGACCTCGACCGCCCCTACGCGGCGCAGCTGCCGTTCGCACTCGACCTCTCCCACCACCGCTATCCGCTGCTGCACGCGGTGCTGCGCGCCTCCGACGCGGTCCTCACCGACTACGCGAGCGCCGCGTTCGACCTGCGCGCGGCGACCGGCCGGCCGGTGGTGAGCTTCGTGCCCGACCTCGCCGACCTGCGGGTGCGTCTGGCGCTCGATCTCGAGCACGTCTTCCCCGGTCCGGTGTGCCGCACCTTCGCCGAGCTCGCGCCGGTCCTCGACGCGCTGCTCGAGCCACTTCCCGCCGCCGACGCCGAGCGGTACGAGCGGCGTGCCCGCCTGCTCGCCGACCCACCCGACGGTGCGAGCGCGGCGCGGGTCGTCGCCCTGCTCCGAGAAGAGATCGCCGCCGCCGAGACCGGAGCCGTGGCGTGACCAACGACGACTACCAGGTGCTGCTGAAGCGGCTGGCCGCCACCTGGCTCGACCTGCGCCGTGCCGACCCCGACGCCGCTGCGAGCCTCCTCGGCGAGGCCTTGGAGCACGGCGTCGAGTCGATCGACCCCGACACCCTGGCCCCGGAGCGCGCGCTGCCCGGTGCCCGGCGGCGTCGGTTCGAGGCGGCCGTGATGCGAGCCGCCGGCGCCTTCGACGCCGAGGGCTACCTCGCGCACGAGATCTCGGCGCTCGACCCCGGCACCGACGCCTACGACCACTTCTGCTCACGCGGCTGGCGTTCGATGGCCAACCCCAGCCTCGACTTCGACGTGTGGTGGTACCGCTTCGAGTACCTCGGCCTCGACGAGCAGCGGATCAACCCGCTGGTCCACTACCTCCTCCACGGCAGGCATCGCGGCGCTCTCCCACGGCCCGAGCAGCACGCGGAGCGAACCCCGGCGGCGGCTTCCTCACCACGCCGGATCTGCCTGTTCGCCGGCTACGACGTCGACGGCGTCGTCGACGACTACGTCGTGGCCTATCTGCGCGAGCTGAGCCGCTTCGCCGACGTCTACTACCTCGCCGACGGCCACCTCAGCGACGACCAGCTGGCGCGGCTCGCCCCGGTGACGCGCGGCGCGTGGGCCCGGCGCCACCGTGCCTACGACTTCGGGTCGATCGCCCTGCTCGCCGACGAGCTCGTCGGCTGGGACGTCATCGACACCTACGACGAACTGCTGATCGCCAACGACAGCGGCTACCTGCTCCGTCCCCTGGACGAGGTCTTCGCCCGGATGGACGCGACGCCGTGCGACTGGTGGGGCCTGCAGGCCACCAAGCGCGACGTCGAGGGACCGCCCGGCCACGGCCCGGCCCTGACCGACGACCAGACGCACGCCCTCGTGGGACGCCCCGAGTGGCACCAGGTGCACCAGCTCCACGTGAGCTCCTACCTGCTGTGCCTGCGCGCGCCGGCCTTCCGGGAGCCGGGAGTGCGCAGGCTGCTCGCCGCCGTGGTTCCCGAGAAGCTGAAGAGCCAGGTGATCCTCAAGTACGAGATCGGCCTGAGCCGGGTGCTGCTGGCCGCCGGGCACCGGTTCGCCACCCTCGTCGAGGGCCTGTACCCCTACCACCCGCTCTACACCGCGGACTTCTTCGATCTCGCCGCGGACGGCTTCCCGCTGCTCAAGCGCAACTTCATCTCCGACAACGCCCGCGACGCCCCCGACCTGGCGCGTTGGAAGGAGCGGGTGCTGGAGGCCGCGCCCGAGGCCGACGTCGAGATGTTCGAGCGCAACCTGCTGCGCGTCACCGCCGACGACCGGCTGCACCGAAGCCTGAGCATCACCACCCGACCCGACGGCACGGTCGAGGTGCCCACCCGGCTGACCGACGAGGAGGTGCTCGCGCTCGACGCCGCGACACCGACCTACGACCACTGGTGGGCCTTCCCGGTCTGCGCCTACGACCACACCTTCGCCGGCAACGAGCGCGCCGTCTTCGAGGAGATCCGCAACGATCCCTCGATCAAGAAGATCGTGCTCACCCGCTCGCGCCGGGTCGAGGTGAGCGGCGAGAACGTCGTCGTGGTGCCACTGCTGAGCCCCGAGGGCCAGTGGCACGCCGTCCGCTCCCGCTTCGTGTTCGTCAAGCACGCCCCGCGGATCAACCTGCCCTACCCGCTGGTGCCCGAGGCCCACGACTTCGTCAACCTGTGGCACGGCATCCCGCTCAAGCGGTTCGGGATGGCCTCCTTGGAGGCACCGGCCGTGGCCGACACGATCATCGAGCACCACCGCGCCTGTCGCAGCGTCATCACCTCCTCGGCCGCCGACACCCTCGCCATGGCCGCGGCGTTCTACCCGCTGACCACCTCCCACATGTGGCAGACCGGTCTGCCCCGCAACGACTTCGTGGTGCGCCCCACCGCCGACCTGCCCGCCGACCTGGCCGCGCAGCGCGAGCGGCTGATCGCCGAGGTCGACGGGCGCCGGCTGGTGATGTTCCTGCCGACGTTCAAGAAGGACCAGGCCGACGCCTACTACCGGTTCACGCCCGAGGACCTCGAGCGGCTCGAGGCATGGATGCGCCGTCACGACGCCGTCCTCGGGATCCGCGAGCACATGGCGGACCAGGCGCGCGTCTACTCCTCGATGCTCGCCCCGCTGAACCCGATCAACCTGTCCTCGCGGCGCTACCCCGACCTCGAGGTGCTCTACGCCGCCGCGGACGCGCTGATCAGCGACTACTCCAGCTGCCTGGTCGACTTCATGCTCACCGGCAAGCCGGTCCTCAGCTTCGCCTACGACCTCGAGCGCTACTCCGGGGAGGAGCGCGGGCTCTTCTACGACCTCGACGAGGTGCTCCCCGGCCCGGTCTGCCGGACCGCGGCCGAGCTCGCCGACGCCCTCGACGACGTCTTCACCCCGCTGACCGCGGCCCAGCGCGAGGAGTACGACTGGAAGCGGCGGCTCTTCTTCGAGCACCTCGACGACGGCAATGCCCGGCGCGTCGTCCGCCGGGTCAAGGAACTGGCCCTCGGCCGCTGACCCAACCGACCCGTCAGCCATAGCGGACGGCTCACCGCACATTCACGCCGACCCGTCAGCCATAGCGGACGGCTCACCGCACATTCACGCTGACCCGTCAGCCATAGCGGACGGCTCACCGCACATTCACGCTGACCCGTCAGCTATAGCGGACGGGTCAGCGCGGATGGCGGGTCGACGGCGGTCAGGAAGGGGTGACCCGTCGTGCGCGCACACAGAACTCGTTGTAGGGGAACACCTTCCCGGCGATCCGCGGGAACGGGAAGCTGTATGACTTCTCGACCTTCAGCCCGAGCTCGGCGGAGAGCCGACGCAGGCCGTCGAAGTCGACGAACTCCACGTGGGTGGCGTCGGTGGCGTAGCCGCGCTCCTGGGGGCAGATGAAGAAGACGGTGCCGCCCTTCTTGAGGTAGGGCAGGTAGCTGCCGACGACCTCGAGCGCGGTGTCGTGGTCCATGTGCTCGGCGACGTGGGCGAGCAGGATCGAGTCGAAGGACTCCGGTACCCGCAGCGGGCTCTGCTCCCACTCCTCGGTGGTGAGCGCCTCGTATCCCGCCTCGCGCGCGGCGGCGATGGAGGCCACATTGTGGTCGACGCCGATCGAGCCGGCCTGGAGTGCGCCCAGGTTGCGGCCGATCCCGCACCCGACGTCCAGGGTGCGGCCGAGGTCCTGCCGGCGCAGGTTCCACCGGTACGGCGCCTGCACGTCCAACACCTGCTTCCACCGGGCCCCGCTCTTGGTCTGGAGCCGCTCGGCGTAGGACTCGTCGCGTGTGTCGTTCACGCCCGCGACCCTAACCCGACCCGCCTCGGCGATCGGTCGAAGGGAGGTCAGAACTCGTTGCGTCGCCGGAAGCCGACCGCGGCGGCTGCGAACGCCGCGACGCCGGTGCCACCACTGACCGCACCGGCGGCGCGCTGGATCCGACGGTCGTGCAGGCACTCGGCGCGGATCTCCTCATAGCCCGGGGAGGTGAAGTAGTCGGGTGTGTCACCGAAGGCGGTCGGGCAGTCGACGACCAGAGGGCCGACGTCCTTGACGTCGTGCTCGGCCTGCGGCGTCCAGAGCCAGAGAACGGCGGTCACGATCCACGCGACGACGCCCCACGCGCCCAGGAAGCCCCACATGCCGACATCCTGACCGATCTACCGCCCCCGGGCGCTGACGGCGGCGTCGAGGAGGGTACGGGCGCGGGCCTCGAAGGAGTGCTCGCGCCGGATGCGGTGGGCGCGGCCGGTGCGCTCGGTGTCGGAACCGAAGACGGCGTCGGGGTCGGGGAGCGCGCTGAGGCGGGCGAGGTCGCCGGGGTCGCGGTAGACCTGCACGGAGGGGCCGAAGAGGTCGGCGAGGGTGTGGGAGCCCGCGACGTCGTCGCTGATCACCCGCGCGCCGGCGGCGACGGCGTCGAAGAGCCGGTTGGAGACGAAGCCACCGGCAGCCATGTCGGCCCAGTGGTCGTTGAGGACGACGCCGGCCGAGCGGTAGGCGCGCGCCAGCTCGGCGTTCGCGATCCCCGGGCCACGCCAGTGCTCGGGCGGCAGGAAGCGCTCCCACAGTCCCCCGTGGACGCCGACCGGCACCCCGGCCTCGACGGCGTCGCGGACGATCCGGCGGTACTCGCGCCGGGAGTTGCCGACGAACAGGACCGGCTCGCCGGCGGGGTCGAGGTCGGCGAAGTCGGGGGCGAACAGGTCCGGGTCGGTGGCCTGGAGCAACGGGGCGATCGGCACTCCCCACGCACGGGCGGCCGAGGCGGCCCATGCCGGTCCCGCCGCGAAGACGACGTCGAACGCGGCTGCCTCGGACCGCTCGACCAGGTCGGGGTGGGAGATCACCCACAGCAGCGAGGTCTGGCCGGGTTCAGGGTGGTAGCGCGCCAGGCCGCGCAGGGCGAGGACGACGTCGTCGTGGTGCCCCGACGAACGATGGTGCTCGGGCCGGCGGTCGACCACCACCTCCTGACCGCACGCCCGCAGGCCCGCCGCGAGCGAGTGGGCGAAGTGGGTGTCACCCCACACGTCGCCGGCCGCGCCCGCGGGCGAGGAGCTCTTGATCGCCCACCGCAGCCGCGGCGGGTGCTCGTGCACCGACTCCAGCGAGCGCAGCCGGGCGGGCCGCACCAGCACCGGGTCGAGGGGCAGCAGCCGCCGCTCCTCGACGCCGCGGGCCGGCGCCGGGACGTGGTCGACCACGGTGAAGCCGCAGCGGGCCCACAGGTCGGCGTCGTCGGCGGGGGTCGGCGCGTCCTGCCAGCGGTCGAGCCAGACGCGCCGGTTGTCGAGGTGGCGGGCGTAGCGACCGGGCGTGCGCGACTCGTGGTGCACGACCTCGACCTCCGGCACCAGGCGGAACTCCCCCGCGCGACCGTCCTGGGCCGCGGCGAGCCGCTGGCACAGGTCGACGTCCTCCATCCCGTTGGTGAACACCGGGTCGAAGCCGCGCATCGCCACGGCGTCCGCGCGCCGCATCACCAGCGCCGCGCCGGTGAGCGCGGCCAGCGGCGCACCGGCGAGGCCGGCGGCGTCCTCGACCGGGAAGCCGCGCAGCAGGGCGTGCGGCAGGGCCCCGGACGGCGGGAACGCGACGCCTGCGGACTGCACCGCACCGGTCGGGTAGACCAGCAGCGGCTGGACGCCGAGGACGCCCGGCTCGGCGAGCGTGTCGAGCAGCGGTGCGAGCCAGCCCGCCGGGACCGTGGTGTCGTTGTTGAGGAACACCACGAACTCGCCGTGGGCGTCGGCCAGCGCGAGGTCGTTGCCGAGCGCGAAGCCGTGGTTGGTGGCGCTGTGGTGCAGGCGCACGGCCGCGCCGTGCCGCTCGGCGAGCGCGTCCAGCCCCAGGGACGCCGTCGCCGAGGAGCCGTTGTCCCACACGAGGCACTCGACCTCGGGGCCGCCGAGGGCGGCCGCGGCCATGACCGAGTCGACGGCGGCGGCGGTCATCCGCCAGTCGTCGTAGGTCGGGACGATCACGCTGACCAGGCCGGGCACGTCGGCACGCGCGGCGAGCGCGTCCCAGTCGACGAGGCGCCGGCCGAGCACGACGTCGCGCCACGACGGCGTCCACTCGTGCTCCGGGCTCGGCCGATCGGCGTCCGGGCCGGCCAGTGCGGCGCGGCGTACGGCGTCCTCGCGCACGACGCCGACCTGCTCGACGACCATCGGCTCGTGCTCGGCGAGGAGCCGGACGACCAGGTCGAAGTCCCAGGCGCCGCGCAGGTCGGTGAGGGGCGGGGCCACGGAGTCGAGCAGGGTGCGGCGCACGAGGAGCTGCGCGAGCTCGGGCGCCTCGCGGGTGGTGACCGGTCCGTCTTGCGGGAGTCGCCAGTGCGAAGGCTCGCCGGCTGCCTCCAGGGCGTCCGCGGCCAGGTCGGCGCCGCTCGCCACCAGCGCGGCGAGCCGGCCCGGCTGCCAGCGCTCCCCCGCCGAGACGAACGCCACCCAGGTGCCGTCCGCGGCGGCCAGTGCGTCCTCGAAGGATGCTGCGGGTCGCTCGGGATCGAAGGGCACCACGACGACGTCGGCGCCGGGCAGCGCGGCCCGCACACGGTCGGCCGGGGAGCCGCCTCGATCGAGCACGACCACCTGGAGCTGCTCGGCACCTTGGCGGGCGAGGGAGTCGAGGGTCGCCTCGAGCGCATCGGGATCGAGGCCGGCGTCGAGGATCGCGGCAACGGAGTCGACCGGAGTCGAGGTCGGGGCGGGCACCGGCCAGCCGGGGTGCTGCTCGGTCGCGCCAGCGGCGAGCGCATCGTGCCGCGCCTGCCATTCGGCGGTCCGCGCGCGGATCCACACCGCCCGCTCGGCGACGACCGCGGGGTCGTGCTCGATCAGGTGCCCGAGTGGCCCCTCGGTGTGCTCGAGGGCGTCCGGATGGTCGGCGAGATAGCCACGCGCGTCGAACAGCGGGTGCGGCGCGAGACGCCAGGCGCGCTGGCGCAGGTAGGCCACCAAGGGGTCGCGTCCGGCGGGGAGGCGGTCGCCGAGAGCCTGCGCCAGGGTCGCCGGGTCGACGAGCGGGTGCGGGGTGAGGCCGGCCGCAGAGCCCTCGGCCAGGTAGTGGCGGATCAGCGCCAGCCGGCCGCTGACGGGCTCGTCGGGGCCGGCCGCCTCGGCGGCGTACCAGGCGTCGTCGAAGAGCGCCGAGTCGAGCAGCAGCTCCTCGGCGGGGGTCGCGGGTCCCTCGCGGTCAGGGGGCGTCGCGGCGTCCGGGACGTCGCGCGAGCGCGACCGCCCGAAGCGTCCCAGCCCGCGCGTCACAGCCCCGAACCGATCGGTCTCAGCCCAGGAGCGCGTCGACGAACGCGGCGGCGTCGAACGGCGCGAGGTCGTCGGGGCCCTCGCCCAGGCCGACCAGCTTGACCGGGACGCCGAGCTCACGCTGGACCGCGACGACGATGCCGCCCTTGGCCGAGCCGTCGAGCTTGGTGAGGACGATGCCGGTGACGTCGACGGCCTCGCGGAACACGCGGGCCTGGATGAGCCCGTTCTGGCCGGTGGTGGCGTCGAGCACGAGGAGCACCTCGGTGACCGGCGCCTGCTTCTCGATGACCCGCTTGACCTTGCCGAGCTCGTCCATGAGGCCCTGCTTGTTCTGGAGCCGGCCGGCGGTGTCGACGATGACGGTGTCGACGCCGTCCTCGACGCCCTCCTTGACGGCCTCGAAGGCGACGCTGGCCGGGTCGGTGCCCTCGGGCCCGCGCACGACCTCCACGCCGACCCGCTCGCCCCAGGTGGCCAGCTGCTCGACCGCGGCGGCCCGGAACGTGTCGGCGGCACCGAGAGTGACCGTGTGGTCCTCGGCGACCAGGATCCGGGCGATCTTGCCGACGGTGGTCGTCTTGCCGGCGCCGTTGACGCCGACCACCAGGACGACGCCGGGCTTGCCGTCGGCGCCGCTCACCTGGAGGCGGCGGTCCATGGTGGGGTCGACGAGCTTGATCAGCTCATCGCGCAGCACCGCCTTGGGGTCGCCGGCCTCCGCGCCGTCGACGCGCAGGCGCGTGCGCAGGTTGTCGACGACCTCCTGGGTCGGCGCCACGCCGATGTCGGCGGTGAGCAGTACGTCCTCGATCGACTCCCAGGTGTCCTCGTCGAGCCGGTCGCGGCTCAGCAGCGCCAGCAGCCCGCGCCCGAACCCGCCCTGCGACCCGGCCAGCCGCTCGCGCAGCCGGGCCAGCCGCGACTTGGTGCCCTCGGGCCGCTCGCGGACCGGCGCCTCGGGTTCCTCGACGAGCATCTCGTCGAGGACCGACTCCTCGGCCGGTGCGGCGGTACCGGGCCGTTCGACGACCTCGGTGTCGGACTCGAGGACGTCGGTCCCTGCCGCCCCGCCCGGCTCGACCCGCGGCGGCTCCGTGCGCGGCGGGACGCTCGGCGCTCCCCGGCGTCCGCGGGAGGTGACGAGGCCGACGACCGCGAGGACGCCGACGACCGCGATGCCGATGACGAGGTAGACCCACTCCATGGCGCTATCCAATCAGGCTGAACCGGCGGGCCCACATCGGGCGGGGCGGCATGTTACTGACCGTTGTGACCTCTGGCCTGCGCTTGCAAGAGCAGGCCAGAGGTCACAACGGTCAGTAACATGCCCTCGCCCGACCCGACCCGACCCGAGCGGGCGGGGACTCAGCGAGCGGCGGGCTCGTGCGTGCGGCGGTCGTCGATGTCGCCGTCGGAGATCACCGGGACGGCGTCGGCGGCCCGCTCGACCACGTCGCTGAGCCAGGGCGCGCCCGGAATCCGCTCCCCGCGGTGCGGGAAGGCGGCGTAGCCGAGGGCGAGAAGGGCGACGCCGAGGACGATGCCCATGGTCACGATGATCGCGAACACTGCGTGATACTCCGGTGTGTCTGGTGGGACGGATGAGACTGTGCTTCCACCGTCGCACACCGCCCAAGGCGACCCCGAATTCAGCCGACCAGAAGTGGCTCGATTGCGACACGAATCACGTCGGGCACTGGGGTCGAGGGCCTGGCGGAGCCGTCGCGCGGCCCGGGGTTGTCGACGTAGACGTGCACGAACCGGCCCTCGGCGTTGGCCGGTTGGTCCGGGGCGGCCGGGCCCTGGAACAGGCCGATGCGGTAGATGACCGACGACGTGCCGATCCGTTCGACGGCGAGGCCGAGGTCGATGTCGTCGGGGTAGCCGAGCTCGGCGAAGTAGCGGCACGACACTTCGGCGACCACGCCGACGGCGTCGAGGCTGCGGATGTCGAGACCGGTCGCGGAGGCCAGGTAGGCGTTCACCGCGGTGTCGATGAGGTCGAAGTAGCGGGCGTTGTTGAGGTGGCCGTACACGTCGTCGTCGGACCACCGCGTGGTGGCGGTGCGCCAGGCGACGTAGTCGGCGCGCGTCGGGCGCGGGGAGCGCTCTCCCGAGGAGGCAGCCATCACGCGGGCTCGGACTCGCGCAGGCGCTGGCTGATCACGGTGCTGACGCCGTCGCCGCGCATGGTGACGCCGTAGAGCGCGTCGCCGACCTCCATCGTCCGCTTCTGGTGGGTGATCACCAGGAGCTGGGAGTTCTCGCGCAGCTCCTCGTAGATCTCCAGCAGCCGGCCGAGGTTGGTGTCGTCGAGCGCGGCCTCGACCTCGTCGAGGATGTAGAACGGCGAGGGTCGGGCCTTGAACAGCGAGACCAGGAAGGCCACGGCCACCAGCGACCGCTCGCCGCCGGAGAGCAGTGAGAGCCGCTTGACCTTCTTGCCTGGTGGCCGGGCCTCCACCTCGATGCCGGTGGTGAGCATGTTGTCGGGGTCGGTGAGCACCAGCCGCCCCTCACCGCCGGGGAACAGCCGGGCGAAGGTGGCGTCGAAGGCCTTGGTGACGTCGGCGAAGGCCTCGGTGAACACCTGCTCGACGCGGGTGTCGACCTCGCGCACGATGTCGAGGAGGTCCTTGCGGGTGCTCTTGAGGTCCTCCAGCTGCTCGGTGAGGAACTTGTGGCGCTCCTCCATCGCGGAGAACTCCTCCAGCGCGAGCGGGTTGACCCGGCCGAGCATGCTCAGCTGGCGTTCGGCCGCCTTGAGCCGCTTGGCTTGCTCGTCGCGGTCGAACGGCGTGGGCTCGGGCGGCTCCTCGCCCTCGGGCACCTCGAGGGTCGCCGACGGCGGCACGAGCTGGTCGGGGCCGAAGTCGGCGACCAGGGCGTCGACGTCGAGACCCAGCTCGTCGATCGCGCGCTCCTCGAGCTGCTCGATCCGCATCCGCTGCTGGGCCCGGGCCATCTCGTCGCGGTGGACGGAGTTGACCAGCTCGTCGTGCTCCTTGCCGAGCTCGCGCAGGGCGCCGCGGATCTCGAGCAGCGCCCGCTCGCGGCCGGCGCGCGCCTGCTCTATCTCCTGCCGCGCGTCGGTCGCGGCGTCGATGGACAGCTCGAGTCGCGCCAGCACATAGGACGCCGCCACACCGACCGCCTCCGCGGCCGCACCCTCGCGCAGCAGCCGCTCTCGGCGCTCGGCCGCCTTGGCCCGCGCCTCGCGCTCGGTGCGGGCCTGGCGCAGCAGCCCGTCGACGCGCCCGTGGATGGCGCGGGCCCGCTCCTCGGCGGTGCGCAGCGCGAGCCGGGCGTCCATCTCGGCCTGGCGTGCCGCCCGGGCGGCCTCGACCAGCCGCTCCCGCTCGGCGGTGTCGGGCTCGTCGCCGTGCTCCTCCTCGCCCGCCTGCTCGGCTGCGGCGAGCCGCTCCTCGAGCTCGGCGAGGCCGGCCAGGTCGGTGTCGCGGGCACCCTCGGCCTTCTCGATGGCCTGGCTGAGTCGTTCGGCCTCACCCTTGGCGGCCCGCGCCTGCGAGCCGTACTGGCCGAGCTCCTCGGCGACGGCCGCCAAGGTGGCATCCGACTCGTGCAGCTTGGCCAGCGCGACGTCGGCCCGCTTCTGCGCCTCCAGGCGCTCGGCCTCGAGACGGCTCAGCTCGAAGCCGAGCCGCTCGCCCTCCGCGGTGGTCGCGACCAGCTGCTCGGCGGCCTCGTCGACCGCGCTCTGGATCTCGATGAGGCTCTGCTGGTGCTGGGAGCCGCCCGAGGCCACATGGGTGCCGAGCAGGTCGCCGTCGCTGGTGACGGCGACGACGGTGGGCTCGGCGCCGATCAGCTCGGCGGCCGCGTCGAGGTCGTCGACGACGGCGGTGCGCTCCAGTAGACGGTTCAGCGCCGGTCGCAGCCGGTCGGGGCACTCGATGACGTCGACGGCGTAGTCGACGCCGTCGGGAAGCGCCGGCCAGGAAGCGCTGGCGCCGTCGTCGGTGGGCGCTCCGGCGGGCGCGCCGAGGACGAGGCCGGCGCGGCCCAGGTCGCCCTCGCGCAGGTGGGCCAGGGCGGCGACGGCGGCCCCGGCGTCGGTGACGGCCACCGCGTCGGCGGCCGAGCCGAGCGCCGCGGCGACGGCGGCCTCGAAGCCCGAGCGGACGCCGAGCAGTGCCGCGACCGAGCCCATCAGGCCCTCGACGACGTCGGCGGCCGCGAGCAGCGCGCCGGCGCCGTCCTTGCGCGCCAGGCCCATCTCGAGGGCGTCCTTGCGGGCGGCGAGGGCCGAGCGGTCGCGGTCGGCCTGCTGCACGCCGGCGCGGACGGTGGCCAGCTGCTCCTCGATCTCGTCGAGGAGCGCGACGGCCGACTCGTGCTCGGCGTCGAGGCCCTCCTCCCCGGCGTCGAGTCCGGCGACCTTGGTCTCGAGGGCGGTGAAGTCCTTCTGGGCGCGCTCGCTGCGCGCGACGGCCTCCTCGCGGGCGAGGGTCAGGCGGCCCACCTCCTCGGTGGCGGCCGCGGCGCGCGACTTCAGGGCGTTGACCTGCCCGTGCAGCCGGGCCAGCCCCTCGCGACGGTCGGCGGCGGCGCGCTGGAGGGCGGCGATCCGGCGGTCCTCCTCGGCGGCGGCGTCCTCGGCGGCCCGGCGTGCGGCGACGGCCTGTTCGAGCCCGGTGCGATTGGTCTCGACCTGCGCGCCGATCTCCTGCTCCTGGGCCCGGACCCGCTCGGCTTCGGCCTCGATCTGCTCGGGGTCGCGGCCCTGCGGGGCCGCGCTCTCGGCGGCTCCCGCCGCGTTGCGGATGCGCTCGGCGGCCAGGCCCTCGGTGCCGCGGATCCGCTCGCGCAGGCCGCGCAGCGCGTACTGCACCTCCTGGGCATGGCTCAGTGCCGGCAGGTCCTCACGCAGCGCGGCCTCGATCTCGGCCTCGCGCTGGCGCGCATTGGCCAGGTCGGCCTCGACCTGCGCGCGCCGCTCGACCAGGATCGTCTCGTCGGCGAGCTCCTGCTCCAGCGCGGTCCGCGCGGTCACGAGGTCGTCGGCGAGCAGCCGGGCCCGCGCGTCGCGGGCGTCGGCCTGCACCCCCGCCGCCTTGCGGGCCACCTCGGCCTGGCGGCCCAGCGGCTTGAGCTGGCGGCGCAGCTCGTGCAGGAGGTCGCCGAGGCGGGTGAGGTTGCCCTCGGTGGCATCGAGCTTGCGAAGCGCCTTCTCCTTGCGCTTGCGGTGCTTGAGGACGCCGGCCGCCTCCTCGATGAACCCGCGCCGGTCCTCGGGCGTGGCGTGCAGGATCGTGTCGAGCTGCCCCTGCCCGACGATCACGTGCATCTCGCGGCCGATGCCGGAGTCGCTGAGCAGCTCCTGGACGTCGAGCAGCCGGCACGAGGTGCCGTTGATCGCGTACTCCGAGCCGCCGCTGCGGAACATCGTGCGGGTGATCGTCACCTCGGCGTACTCGATCGGCAGCGCACCGTCGGAGTTGTCGATCGTCAGGGCCACCTCGGCGCGACCCAACGGGGGGCGGCCCGAGGTGCCGGCGAAGATGACGTCGTCCATCTTGCCGCCGCGCAGAGACTTGGCGCTGGCCTCGCCCATCACCCACGCGAGCGCGTCGACGACGTTGGACTTGCCCGAGCCGTTGGGCCCGACGATGCAGGTGATGCCCGGCTCGAGCTGGAGCGTGGTCGCCGACGCGAAGGACTTGAAGCCCTTGAGGGTCAGGCTCTTGAGGTACAACGCGGGGCTCCATCGCGGGTCGGGTAGGTGTCAGTGGCGACGGCTGACGCGGGGGAAGCTCAGCGGCCCACACCCTACCGGTGGAGGCCCGTCGGTTCGGGGACCCGTGCGCGCCGTGCGGCAGCCCGGCGACGCGAGGCCGGCCAGGTGAGGATCAGGCCGACGACGATGCCGATCAACGCGCCGAGGGTGTTGGCGAGCAGGTCGCGGTCGTCCGGCACCCGGCCCGGGATCGAGTGCTGGAGGGACTCGATGGCCGAGGTGAGCGCGAACGCTCCCACCGCGGCCACCCACCACCAGCGGCTGCCGAACAGCAGCAGGAGGAACAGCCCGACCGGCACGAAGAGCGCGATGTTGGCCAGGAACTCCGCGCGGTCGTAGGTGAGCCACGACAGCTCGTCGTAGCGCTGGAGCCGGGCGAGCACCCGGGTCACCAGGTCGCTGCTGGTCGGCGCCGACGACGCCGGCGTGAGGGTCACCCAGCCGAGGAACCCCAGGTAGGCGAGGGTCACCAGGCTCAGGAACGGGTGGCGGTGGAGCATCGGCTCATCCTCCCAGGGCGCCCCAACCCTCGTAGAAACGCTGACCCGTCCGCTATAGCTGACGGGTCAGCGAGAATCGGGAGACATGGAGGCCCAGTCCTTGGCGAGACCACGGAACATCAACGGGTAGACGATCCACCGCCGCACCGGCTTGATCGCGAGCATGTAGAGCCGGCCCAGGCGGCCGTTCGGCTTGGTGAGGACCGCCATCTGGCCGCGATAGCCACCCTCCGCCGACCCCTCGCTCACCGGCACCCAGCCGAGGTGCATGAGGGCGTGCACCGTCTTGTTGCCCATCTCCGAGACCCATTCGCGGTCGGTGAGGTAGACCGAGGTCATCGGCAGGTCGCGCTGGTCGGGGCCGCGGTCGCCGGTCAGCAGGTCCTCGGGCAGGCGATCGCGCAGCGAGGCGATCCGAGCGCCGACGCCGTCGTCGTCGCGATCCCAGCCCACGACGGCCCCGATCCGCCAGCGCAGCGCCATGAGCGCGCGTACCGGCAGTGGCAGATCGCTGCTGCCGTCGGTGGTGAGGGCGACATAGCGGTCCAGCCCGTCCGGTCCGCTCGGTGTCGGCAGCAGCCACACGTCCTCCACCACGAAGTCCTCTGCCAGCTCGTGGATGCGCCACGGCTGGGCACGGAAGTCCTCGGGGGCGATCCGCGTCGCGTGGGTGTCGTCCTTGCCTCGTGTCACCATGCGGTCATGGTCGAGGGGGCGGGCGCGTGGCGTATTGAACGCAGCGGCAATGTCGTCTTCGCCGGGGTCGGGCGTGGCCTCACCTGGTTCGGGTCGTCGACCCCACCGCCGACGTCACCGGCGCCGGCACGGCCGGCGCCCGGGCTCGCGAGGCATCCAGCATGGCAGGTGGCGCTCGGCTGGGATGGACCCGTGCGGATCTCCACCGGACCCCGCGGCGCGCCGCTGGCCGCACCCGCGTGCCTCATCCCGCCGGGCCTCCCGCGCGGCCCCGACGACGACTCGACCCGCATCCTGATCTGGATCGACCCGCAGCTCGTCGCCGGGCTCCCCCTCACCGCACCGACCGCCCTGGACCGGCGGGCGGCCGACCGGCTCCGGACGGCGATCGGCGACGGCACCCCCGACGCCGACGACCTCGCCGCGGCCGTGACCGACACGCTCGGCCGCGCACCCGAGATCGATCCGCGCCTGCGGCACGCACTCGACGGACTCGGCCGCGCCGGGTCGATGGCCGAACTGGCCGAGGAGACGGGGGTCTCCACCCGGCGGCTGCGCCAGCTCGCCGCGACGGCGGTGCCGACCGGGCTGGCAGACCTGCGTCGATGGCACCGGCTGCGCCACGCGGGCCTGCGCTATCCGTTCCAGAGTGCGGCGGAGGTGGCGTACGACGTCGGCTTCGCCGACCAGGCACATCTCATCCGTACCTCGCGCGCCCTCACCGGCACGACGCTGGCCGCGGTGGGCGCACCAGTGCTCTCCGCGCGCCGAGCGCGCGGAGAGGGGTGATCAGGCGGGCTGCATCTCCTGCAGGGTGACCTCGTGCATCTGGGTGTCGAGCAGCTCGGCGGCCCGGGTGGCGACCAGACGGTCGTTCTCCTCCGAGAGCTGACGGACGAGGGTCTCGAGCTCGGCCACACGCTGACGCAGCCGCGCGTTGTCGGCAGTCAGGCGGGGGTCTCGCAGGTCGCTGGGCAGGTAGCCGATCAGCGCCTTGGCCATGTAGTGAGCCTTCCGGTGAGTGAGGGGATCCGCCCAGTGAGGTGGACCACTTACCAGAGTCCCACCCGATCGGGCGAGGGTCAATCTGACGACGACCTGCTAAGGAATCCCTGATCAATGTGGGTGGATGCCAGCGTCGTTCGGGTGGTGGCCTGGCAAGGCGCCGGCGCGCAGGCAGACTGGCCGTCTTTCAAGCGTCCGGCAACGCCGCCAGGGTGCCGCCCGGGCGGCGCTGGCGCCGTCCCGGCATTGATCAGTGGTTCCCTATCAGCCGGTGGCGCGCCGGCGGCGCGGCGCGGGCTGGCAGCGCGGGCAGTAGTACGACGAGCGGTTCATGAACGCGACCCGTCGGATCGTGGTGCCGCAGCGGTCGCACGGCTCGTCGGCGCGGCCGTAGGCGTGCAGCGCGCGGTCGAAGTAGCCGGACTCGCCGTTGACGTTGACGTAGAGCGCATCGAAGGAGGTGCCGCCCTGCGCCAGGGCCTCCCCCATCACCTCGCGCGCATGCCCGAGCAGGTCGCGGACCTCCCGCGCGCGGAGCCGGTCGCCGGCGCGCTCACCGTGCAGGCCGGCGCGCCACAGCGCCTCGTCGGCGTAGATGTTGCCGACCCCCGAGATCAGGCCCTGGTCGAGCAGCAGCCGCTTGATGCCCGACGTACGACGGCGGACCCGGGCGACGAACTCGTCGTCGTCGAACTCCGGGTCGAGCGGGTCGCGGGCGATATGGGCGATCTCGGCGGGCAGCTCGGCGCCACCGGCCGACACTGACAGCCCGCCGAACATCCGCTGGTCGACGAAGTGGACGTTGCGGCCCTCGGTGTTGCGGCCGGTGCCGTCGAGCACCAGGCGCACCCGCAGGTGTCGTTCCGGTTCGGCGTCGCGCGGCTGGACGAGGAGCTGGCCGCTCATGCCGAGGTGGCCGAGCAGCGCGTCGCCGTTGTCGAGCGGTAGCCACAGGTACTTGCCGCGGCGCCGGGCGGCCTCGATGCGGCGACCGGCGAGCGCTGCGGCGAAGCCCTCCGGGCCACGCGGGTCGCGGCGCACCGGGCGCGGGTGCAGGACGTCGACGCCGGTGATCCGAGCGCCCAGCACGTGGCGTTCGAGCCCGTCGCGGACGGTCTCGACCTCGGGCAGCTCGGGCACGGCGCTCCCCGGACTCAGCCGTCGTCGCCGGGACGCGGCCCGTGCAGGGCGACGAGCTCGCCGTACGCCGTCTCGGCGCAGGCCTGCTCGGCCTCCTTCTTCGACCGGCCGACGCCGTCGCCGTAGAGCTGGTCGCCCACGCGCACCTGGGCGTGGAAGGTCTTCATGTGGTCGGGGCCCTCGTCGGTGATGACGTAGGTCGGCACGCCGAGCCCGTGGACGGCCGAGAGCTCCTGGAGGGAGGTCTTCCAGTCCAGACCGGCGCCCATGGCCGAGGCCTCCTCGATGAGCGGGTCGAATAGGCGGTGGACCAGCGCGGAGGCCACCTCGATGCCGCCGCTGAGGTGGACCGCGCCGATGACCGCCTCGACGGTGTCGGAGAGGATCGAGGCCTTCTCCCGACCGCCGGTGGACTCCTCGCCGCGACCGAGCTTGACGTACTCGCCGAGCCGGATCCTCACCGCGACGCCGGCCAGGGCACGGGCATTGACGACGGCGGCGCGCAGCTTGGCCAGCCGCCCCTCGGAGAGGTCGGGGTGCATCCGGTAGAGCGTCTCGGTGACCACGACGCCGAGCACGGAGTCGCCGAGGAACTCCAGCCGCTCGTTGGTCGGCAGCCCACCGTTCTCGTAGGCGTAGGAGCGGTGCATGAGAGCGCGCTCGAGCAGCTCGGGGTCCAGGACCGGATCCCCGAGCGCCGAGCGCAGCTCGTCGTAGTTGTCTGGCGTCGCGTTGATGGGTACTGCTGGTGTCGCGGGTCTCAGAGGACCTGGCGGCGGCCGGCGCGGGCGCCGTACTGGCCGCACTCGCCGCACGCACGGTGCGGGAGGTGCTTGGCGCCGCACGCGGGGTTCGCGCAGGTGACGAGGGTCGGCGCGACGGCCTTCCACTGCGAGCGACGGTGCCGGGTGTTGCTCCGCGACATCTTCCGCTTCGGGACAGCCATGGTGTTCTCCTAGCTAGCTTCGGGGTTACTCGGGTGCTTCGGGGCTCTGGCCGGGCCCCGGGTCGGTCTCGGTCTCGAGCGTGGTGAGCGCCGCCCACCGGGGGTCGATCGGGGCCTCGTGCGTGTGGTCCGGGTCGTCCTTGAGCCTCACACCGCATTCGGTGCACAGCCCGGGACAGTCGTCCTCACACAGCGGCTGGAACGGTAGTGCGAGCACCACCGCGTCCCGCAGCAGGGGTTCGAGGTCGAGCAGGTCGTCCTCCAGCGTGCTGACACCGTCACCGTCGTCGCCGTCGTCGTCTTGACCGACTGCCCCACCGGCGCGGCCCCGGGACTCCCGCGAGTCGTCGTACACGAAGAGCTCCTGGAACCGCACGTCGATCTCGTCGGCGATCGGGTCCAGGCACCTCGCGCACTCGCCCTCGAGAGCGGCGGTTGCCGTCCCCGTGACCAGTACCCCCTCGACGACCGCCTCCAGGCGCAGGTCTATCTCGACCGGCGCACCTTCGGGGACACCGAGGACGTCGATGCCTAGATCTGCCGGTGCCGGAACCGTCAGTGTCACCTCACGTTGGGACCCCGGGCGGCGGCCGAGCTCGCGGGTGTCGAGCACGAGCGGCGCTCTCGGGTCCAGGCTGGTCAGGGGATCACTTCCGGGTCCGGGCACGAACAGATCAGCGAGAATCGTACTGCCCGTGTCTCGGCGTTCAAAAACGGTGGGCGGTCGGCCCACTCACTCGCGTCGCGGCAGCCGGGAGGTGAGCGCCTCGAGCACGAAGTCGGGCACGAACGCCGACACGTCGCCCCCGAACGCTGCGACCTCCTTGACCAGGCTCGAGGACACGAACGACTGACGGGTGCTGGTGGGCAGGAACACGGTCTCGACGCCGGTGAGGGCGGAGTTCATCTGCGCCATCGGCATCTCGTAGTCGAAGTCGCTGGCCGCGCGCAGGCCCTTCACGATCGCCTGGGCGTCCTGCTCGACACAGAAGTCGGTGACCAGGCCGGTGAAGCCGGCCACCCGCAGGTTGGGCAGGTCCGCGACGGCGCGCTCGAGCAGCGCGATCCGCTCCTCGGGACCGAACAGCCGGCTCTTGGACGGGTTGACCCCGACCGCGACGATGAGCTCGTCGAAGAGCCCCGCCGCCCGGCCGATGATGTCGAGGTGGCCGTGGGTCACCGGGTCGAAGGACCCGGGGCAGACCGCTCTATTCATGGCGCGTGACCGTACCAAAGCACGGTCTCGCCGTAGCGCTTGCTGCGCTCGCCCAGGATGGAGCGGCCGCGGGTGGCGTTGATCCCGGGACCGCCGGTGGGCCAGCGCGGCTCGGCGCTGCGCCGGGAGCGCTCGACGACCACGAGCGCGTCGGGGGCCAGCCACGGCACGAGGAGCTCGAGGTCCTCGGCGAGGCCGTCGTCGGAGAGCGGGTAGGGCGGGTCGCTGAACACGACGTCGAAGCGCCGGGCCGGCGTCCGGGCCAGCCAGGTGGCCACCCGCGACTGCTGGACGTCGGCGTGGGTGAACCCGAGGGTGCGCGCGTTCTGCTCGATCAGCCGGGCCGTGGCCCGGTCGGACTCGACGAAGGTGACCGCCTCGGCGCCGCGCGACCACGCCTCCAGGCCCACCGCGCCGCTGCCGGCGTAGAGGTCGAGGAAGACCAGCCCGCGCAGCGAGCCGCACCACGACTCGACTGCGCTGAACAGCGCCTCGCGGACGCGGTCGGTGGTGGGGCGGGTCTGGTCGCCGGGCGGCGTCTCGATCCGCCGTCCCTTGGCCTCGCCCGCGATGATCCGGGTCATGAGCGCTCGATGAAGTCGGCGTTGGCGGTGGCCTCGAGGTCCTCGACGGCGGCGGCGAGGAGCGGGGTGGCGGCCAGGGCGGCGTCGGCCTCGAGGAGTCCCTCGGCGGCCTCGCGAGCCTCCAGGATCGTCTGCTCGTCGCGCAGCACCCGCAGGTTCTCCAGCGTGGAGCGCCAGCCCGACTGCGAGCGGCCGAGGACATCGCCCTCGCGACGCTGCTCGAGGTCGACCCGGCTCAGCTCGAAGCCGTCTGTGGTGCCGGCGACGGCATCGAGGCGCTCGCGCGCGGGCGAGAGGTGGTCGGCCGAGGAGACCAGCAGGCACAGCCCGGGCAGGCCGCCGCGGCCGACCCGTCCGCGCAGCTGGTGCAGCTGGGAGACGCCGAACCGGTCGGCGTCGAGGATCACCATCGCGGTGGCGTTGTGGACGTCGACGCCCACCTCGATCACCGTGGTGGAGACCAGCACGTCGATCTCCCCGGCGGCGAAGGCGCGCATCGTGGCGTCCTTGGCGTCCGGAGCCATCTTCCCGTGGAGGACCGCGAGTCGCAGACCCTTCAGCGGACCCTCGTCGAGTGCGGTGACGACGTCCTCCACCGCGGCCAGCGGCGGCCGGTCGCCGCCCTTGGTCGGCACCGGCTCGCCGTCCTCGTCGAGCTCGGGAAGGTCGATCTCACCCTGCTCCAGCTCGTCGCCGACGATCCGCGGGCACACGACATAGGCCTGGTGACCCTTCTCGACCTCCTCACGGACCCGCTCCCACACCCGGTTGATCCAGCCGGGGTGGTCGAGGAGGTTGACGACATTGGTCTGGATCGGCGCACGCCCGGCGGGCAGCTCGCGCAGCGTAGAGGTCTCCAGGTCGCCGAAGACCGTCATCGCCACGGTGCGCGGGATCGGGGTGGCGGTCATGACAAGCACGTGCGGCGGCGCACCGGCCGCCTTGTCGGCGAGCGCTGCTCGCTGCTCGACGCCGAAGCGGTGCTGCTCGTCGACGACGACCAGTCCGAGGTCGGCGAACTGCACCTTCTCCTCCAGCAGCGCATGGGTGCCCACGACGATGCCGGCCTCGCCGCTGGCCAGCCGCGACATCGGGCCGGTGCGCTGGGCCTTGGTCATCGACCCGGTGAGCAGCTCGACGCTCGTGCCGCCGAACATGCCGCCGCCCACCAGGTCGCCCAACATGGCGGAGATCGAGCGGTGGTGCTGCTGGGCGAGCACCTCGGTGGGTGCCAGGAGCGCCGCCTGGCCGCCGGAGTCGACCACACGCAGCATCGCGCGCAACGCGACGAGGGTCTTTCCGGAGCCCACCTCGCCCTGCAGCAGGCGGTTCATCGGCCAGGTGCGCGCGAGCTCGGTGGCGATCTGCTCCCCCACCTCGCGCTGGCCCTCGGTGAGCTCGAAGGGCAGCCGTTCGTCGAACGCCGCCAGCAGGCTGCCGTCGCCGCCGTCGCGCGCCTGGGCGCCGAGCTCGCGGACCGCTCGTCGACGACGGGCGAGGACCAGCTGGGTGACCAGCGCCTCCTCGAACCGGTAGTGCCGCTGGGCCTGCTTGACCTGGTCGAAGCGCTCGGGCACGTGCACCCACTCCAGCGCGGTGGCGGCGTCGACGACCCCGTAGCGCTCCCGGACCGGAGCCGGGACGACGTCCGGGAGGTCGTCGATGACGGAGCGGGCGAAGGTGACCACGCGCGCGACGTCCCACGACTGGAGGCCCTTGGTGAGCGGGTAGATCGGGTAGAGCTCGCCGATCGCCTCGACGGTGGCGATGTCGTCGTCGGTGCCGTCGCCGGACGCGCCGAACAGGACCATCTGCGGGTGGGCCAGCTGCCAGGTGTCGGCGAAGCGCTTGACCTGCCCGATGAACAGCCCCGGCTGCCCGGGGGCCAGCATTCCGGCGCGCCACTCGGCCGTGTGCCGGTTCTTGGAGAAGAACGTGACCTCCAGGACCGGGCCGCCGGTGCGCACGCGGGTGACGACCCGGTACGCCGCCCGGCCGCTGCGGCGGTCCTGGTGCTGCTTGACCGAACTGCCGATGACCTCGCCGACCACGCTGATCATCTGGCCGGGCTGGAGGTCGCCGACCTCGGTGAGGGTGCCGGTCGGGACATAGCGGCGCGGGAAGTGGTGCAGCAGGTCGCCGACGGTGCGCAGGCGCAGGCCCTTGGAGAACTTCGAGGCCTTCTTCGACTCGCCGAGTACCGCAGCGATGGGTGAGTCGAGCGTGATCACGGGTCCAGGATCCCCTACTCCACCGACAGCAGCAGCGGGTACCGGTCCTGTCCGCCGTCGTAGACGACGACGTCGACGGTCGGGTGGTCGGACTCCACCCAGGCCGCCGCGCGGTCGGCGAGCTCGCGGGCGCCGTCTCCGGCGACCACGGTCACCAGCTCCCCGCCGCCGGCGACGAGCCGCTGGAGCACCTCGGTGGCGACGTCGTACTGGTCCTGGCCGATCACCACGAAGTCGCCCTCGATCACGCCGAGGATGTCGCCCGGCTCACACCAGCCGGCCATGGTGAGGGCCTTCTTGGACGCGACCGTGACAGCGCCGTGCCGGGCGTGCCGGGCCGTGGCGGTCATCTCCAGGACGTCCTGATCGAGACTGCGGCCGGGCTCGTGGACGGCCAGGGCGGCCAGCCCCTGTACCTGCGCCTGGGTCGGGATCACGACCACCCGCAGACCGAGGTCCGTCTCGGCGGCGCTCGCCGCGCTCCGCGCGGCCCGCACCGAGTCCGGGTCGTTGGGCAGGACGACGACCTCGGCCGCCTCGCATCCGGTGATCGCCTCGAGCAGCTCGCCCGTCGAGGGACGCCGGCCGGGTCCTCCGGACACCACCACCGCGCCGGCAGCCTCGAACAGCTCGGTGAGCCCGGGACCGGCCGACACGACGACGACACGTCGCCCGGTGGGCGTGGTGGCTCGCTCGGGCGCGTTCGCCGCGATCTGCTCGGCGAAGTGGGTGACCCGGACCCGGTGGGGCCGCCCGGCCTCGATGCCGGCCTCGATGGCCGCGCCGACGTCGTCGACGTGCACGTGGACGTTCCACAGTCCGTCGCCGCCGACCACGACGAGCGAGTCGCCCAGGCCGGCCAGGCGGGTGCGCAGCGCGTCGACCGCGGCGTCGTCGGCGTCGAGGAGGTACATCACCTCGTAGGAGGGTCCGTCGGGATCGAGATGATGGTCGCCTGAGGGGGCGCCGTGGGGACCGCCCGGCGACGCCGGCCGCGGCGGCTGGGGGTGCGCCTGGAGCCGGGGCCCGGTCGTCGGACTGGGCCGGCGCCCGGTGAGCACCCGCTCGGCGGCGTCGAGGATGACGTTGATGCCGCGACCGCCGGCGTCCACGACGCCGGCGTCGCGCAACACCCGGAGCTGCTCGGGGGTCCGGGCGAGCGCCGTGCGGGCTGCCGCGGCGGCGCTGGTGAAGATGTCGCGAGCCCGGACGCCGGCCTCGGCGGCCTGCTCGCGCGCGGCCTCGGCTGCGGCTCGGGCGACGGTGAGCATGGTGCCCTCGACCGGCTCCCCCACCGCCCGGTAGCTGGCCGCGACCGCCTCGGTCAGCGCTTCGGACATCACCTGTGCGTTCGGCTCGCCCTCGGTCGCGGTGGCGATCCGCCGGGCGATCGCGCCGAGCATCTCGCTGAGGATCACCCCCGAGTTCCCGCGCGCCCCGAGCAGGGCGCCGCGGGCGAAGGCGGCCAGCGCCTCCTCGCGGTCGGCGCCGTCGCGCTCGACCGCGCTGCGTACGGCATCGCGCGCCGCGGAGACGGTGAGGAACATGTTCGTGCCGGTGTCGCCGTCGGGCACGGGGTAGACGTTGAGCGCGTCGATCTCCTCGCGCGCGGCCGCGAGCGCGTCGGTGGCGACGTCGACGAAGCGCAGGACGATCGCCAGCCCGATCCGTCCGCTCGCGGGTGGTGTCGCCTCCATGGCTCTGAGACCCTAGTGGTCGCTACTGGCCGGCGGTGTCCGAGGGTGACCTGGACCACGTCCTGAGGTCCCGTCGCGGATTGGGCCGCGTGCCCCGGTGTCGGCTACGATTCTTCGGTTGCCTGCCCAGAGGGTGGGCGCCGACGATCATCGAACAACCTCAGGAGTCTCATCGTGGCCGCTGTCTGCGACATCTGCGCCAAGCGTCCCAGCTTCGGCAACAACCGTCCCTGGTCGCGCAAGATCACCAAGCGCCGGTTCGACCCCAACATCCAGCGCGTGCGGGCCACCGTGAACGGCACCCCGAAGCGTCTCAACGTCTGCACCGGCTGCCTCAAGGCCGGCAAGGTCAGCCGCTGACACACCGGTCGGCGCACGCCGATCGGCTCACAAGGCCGTCATCCCGCGGGGATGGCGGCCTTCGTGCTTGTCCGGCGCAGTCGGACCGACAGCTCAGAAGTGGGTCCAACCGGCGGGGCCGTCGTAGGGCGCCCCGTCGACGGTGACCACGGGCGTCTCCCCCTCGCGGGTCTGCGCGACCGAGCCGACCACGATCCATCCGGCGGGCACCGCGTCGGCGTCCGGGAAGGTCGCCAGCAGCGAGTGGTCCTCCCCTCCCCCGAGGATCAGGTGCATCGGGTCGCTGTTGAGCGCGGCGCCGACGGCCTGCAGCGGTTCGGGGATCTCGAACGCCGCGGGATAAAGGTCGATCGAGACGCCCGAGTCATTGGCCAGATGGGCGGCGTCGGCGAGCAGGCCGTCGGAGACGTCGATCATCGAGGTCGCGCCGGCCTCGGCGGCGACCAGCCCGGCGTCGTAGGGCGGCTCCGGGCGCCGGTAGGCCTCCACGAGCGCGCGCGGCGAGCGGAACCCGCGCCCGAGCACGGCGAGCCCGCCCGCGGCCCAGCCCTGCCGGCCCGTGATGGCCACGACGTCGCCGGGCGCGGCACCCGAGCGCAGCACCGGCGCCTGAGTGCACGCGCCGATCACGGTGACCGCGATGACGATGGTGTCGGCGCGGGTGAGGTCGCCGCCGACCACGGAGGCGCCCACGAGCCCGCACTCCTCGGCGAAGCCGCGGGCGAAGTCGAGTGCCCACGCGACCGGAAGGTCGGCCGGCGCGGCCAGTCCGATCGTGAGCGAGTGGGCCCGTCCGCCCATGGCGTTGATGTCGGAGAGGTTCTGCGCCGCGGCCCGGTGCCCGACGTCCTCGGCGCTGGCCCAGTCACGACGGAAGTGGTTGCCCTCGACGAGCAGATCGGTCGACACCACGACGTGCCCGGTGCGCACGCGCAGCACCGCGGCGTCGTCCCCCGGGCCGACCAGGACCTGCTCGCCCTGGGGGAACTGCGCCACCAGTTCGGCGATCAGTCCGAACTCGCCGGCATCGGACAGGGTCGCGTCAGGGGGCAGCGCCATGGGTCCATCCCACCAGAGGCTCCGGTGTCTCCCGACGTAGGGCGTCGCCGCCTATCGACACCGCTGCGCGCCGCGATAGGTTGGCCCCGCACGTCCCATCCGCAGACAGCAGCCCAGCGCCCGCACCAGAGGAGCAACCGCATGGTCGTCCAGGCCTACATCCTGATCCAGACCGACGTCGGCAAGGCCGCCGAGGTAGCCAAGGAGATCGCCCAGGTCAAGGGAGTCACCCTCGCCGAGGACGTCACCGGTCCCTACGACGTCATCGTCCGGGCCGAGGCCCGCAACGTCGACGAGCTCGGCAAGCTGGTCGTCTCGAAGGTCCAGAACCTCGAGGGCATCACCCGCACGCTGACCTGCCCGGTCGTGCACATCTGAGCGTGTCTCAACCCTCACGACGCCCCGCACCGGCTCTGGCGCGGGGCGTCCTGCTGTCCGCAGTGGTAGGCGTGGTCGCCTCGACCCTCGTCGCGTGCGGCGGACCTGTCGAGATCGAGTCCCACGACCTCGACGCCGCCGACAGGGAGCGATGTGAGGCGTTCGTGGCCGACCTGCCCGACACGATGGCCGGGGAGGAGCGGGTCGAGGTGAGCCCCGACGACGCCCTCGGCGCCGCCTACGGGGACCCGCCGCTCGTCGTCGCGTGCGGCGTCCCCGTGCCCGACGGCTTCGACCAGACCGCCCAGTGCCAGGTCGCCGACGGCGTGGGCTGGTACCTGGACCCGGAGATCCTCGACGACCAGGACGCCGACGCCACCCTCACCGCGGCCGGCAACCGCCCGATCGTCTCGGTCACCGTGCCCGGCGGCGAGGGCCGCGGCGACCGGGCCGCCGCCGCGATCGCCGTCCTGGCCGACGCGGTGAAGGCCCACCTGCCCGAGGAACTGCGCTGCGACTGAGCGATCCGGGATTTCCCCGGCCGACCGGGGATCCCTGAACTTGACGGGCAATATCCCGGCCGACAACTTCAGACTTCGGCCGCCCAGTTCAGGTTTCGGCCGCCCAGTTCATATTTCCCCGGTCGACCGGGGATCCCTGAACTTGACGGGCGAAATATCGGCCGCCCAGTTCATACTTCCCCGGTCGACCGGGGAAATCCCGCCCCCGGCCTGCCCGACGACCATCGATCGGAGCCTCGCTTCGCTCGGCTCCGATCACCGCAGCCCGACGTCGCGCTGGAGCGCGAGCGAGATGAGCCGGTCGACCAGCGCCGGGTAGTCCAGGCCCGAGGCGGCCCACATCTGGGGGTACATCGAAAGCGGGGTGAAGCCCGGCATCGTGTTGACCTCGTTGAGGACGAGCGAGCCGTCGGGGAGGTAGAAGAAGTCGACCCGCGCCAGCCCTTCCGCGCTCACTGCCTCGAAGGCCTGGACCGCCATCCCGCGCAGCTGCTCGGCGACGCCGTCGGGCAGGTCGGCCGGGATGTCGACCGCGGTCGCCTCCTCGGGCACGTACTTGGCCTCGAAGTCGTAGAACTCGTGCTCGCCGGTGACCCACAGCTCGGCGGGCAGGCTGGTCTCCGGAGTGCCGTCGAGGGCCTGGAGGACGCCGCACTCGATCTCGCGGCCGCCCTCGGCGGCGACCTCCACCAGCACCTTCGGGTCGTGCTCGAAGGCCGTGGCCAGGCACTGGTCGAGCTCGTCGGCGGCGTGCGCCTTGGAGATGCCGATGCTCGAGCCGCCGCGCGCGGGCTTGACGAACAGCGGATAGCCGAGGTCGTCGGCGCGGCGCCGGACGGCGTCGGGGTCGGCCTCCCAGGCACGCCGCGTGATCGTGAGGCCGGGCATCACCGGCAGGCCGGCGTCGGCGAGGACCACCTTCATGTAGGCCTTGTCCATGCTCACCGCCGAGGCGAGGACGCCGGCGCCGACGTAGCGCACGCCCGCCATCTCGAGCATCCCCTGGATCGTCCCGTCCTCGCCCCAGGGTCCGTGCAGGATCGGGAAGACGACGTCGACCTCTCCGAGGGTCTGCGGCGGGCTGGCCGGGTCGGAGACGACCAGGTCGGTGCCGCCGGTACCGCGGGCCAGAGCCACCGGAGCCCGGTCGCCGTCGACGCTCGGGAGCGTGCCGGCGGTGAGCGCGAGCCGCTCGGGATCGCCCGACTCCAGCACCCAGCGCCCGTCGCGCGCGATGCCGATCGGGACGACGTCGAAGCGGTCGCGGTCGATCGCGGACAGCACGCTGCCGGCCGACACGCACGAGATGGCGTGCTCGCTGGAGCGACCGCCGAAGACGACCGCGACTCTGGGCTTGCGGGTGCCGGTCACGGCGACGACCCTATCCTCGCCGGTCTTATCCTCGTCGGCATGTCGGATCCGTCAGGACTGAGCCCCGCCACCGTCACCGTCACCGCCGGGCGGCCCTCCCGCGAGCCGGACCAGCCGCTCAACACCCCGATCACGATGGCCTCCACCTATGTCGCCGGGGGCGACATCGACTACGGCCGCTACGGCAACCCAACCTGGTCGGCGTTCGAGGAGACCCTGGGCGCGCTGGAGGGCGGGCGCTGCCTGGCCTTCGCCACCGGCATGGCCGCGGTCACCACCGTGCTCGACCTCGTCGGCCAGGGGGCGACCGTCGTCGCGCCCGTGCACGCCTACCAGGGCAGCCTCATGGCGATCGGCGACCTCGAGGCCCGCGGCCGCCTGCAGAGCAGGCTGGTCGACATCTCCGACACCGAGGCCGTCGTCGCAGCCTGCGAGGGCGCCGCGCTGGTGTGGATCGAGTCGCCCACCAATCCCGCGCTGGAGGTCGCCGACATCGAGACGATCACCGCGGCCGCGCACGAGGCGGGCGCATACGTCGTGGTCGACAACACCTTCGCCACTCCCCTGCTCCAACGCCCCCTCACGCTCGGCGCCGACATCGTCGTCCACTCCGGCACCAAGTACCTCGCCGGCCACAGCGACGCCCTGATCGGCGCCCTCGTGGTCGACGACGACGAGCTCTACCAGGTCCTCCTCGGACGGCGCGGGCTGACCGGCTCGACGCCGGGCACCGTCGAGGCGTGGCTGGCCGCCCGCGGCCTGCGCACCCTGCACCTGCGCGTCGAGCGTGCGCAGGCCAACGCGCAGACCCTGGTCGAGCGCCTTCGCGAGCATCCCGCCGTCGCCGAGGTGCGCTACCCGGGCTTCGGCGCGATCGTCGCGATCGTGCTCGCCGAGGGCGAGCTGGCCGCCGATCTCCTGGTGCGCAAGACGAGGATCTGGGTCCACGCGACCTCGCTCGGCGGCGTCGAGTCCACCTTCGAGCGACGCCGCCGGTGGCGCACCGAGGCACCGACCATCCCGGTAGCGCTGGTGCGGATGTCGGTAGGCATCGAGGACGTCGAGGATCTCTGGGCCGACCTCGAGACGGCCCTCGACACGCTCGTGGTCCCCTGAGATCGGCGTCCGGCATGATCACCGCCCGCGACCTCGCCTCGGTCCTGACCACCAGCTTCCTCACCGAGGCCCACCTCGGCGCCGATCGTGCCGTGCTGGGGCTGGAGATCGTCGACCCCGACTCCCCCGCGGCGGGCGCGGGGGACCTCGCTCTTGGGGTCGGGGTCCTCGACGTCGACTCCGCGACGCTGCTGGTCCAGCGGGCCGCGCACGCGGCCGGGCTGGCCCTGCGGGAGCCGCTCGCGCAGGCACCGCAGGTGCGTGACGCCGCCCGCGACGCCGAGCTGACCGTGCTCGCCGTCCGGCCCGAGGTCGGCTGGTCGACCGTGATCAGCCTGCTCCAGGCGGCGCTGGGCCAGGGCGCCGCCGGCGAGTCGGCGCTGGGCCGGGAGGTGCGTGGCGTCGCGGGCGATCCGGTCTACCAGGACATGTTCGACCTGGCCGACACCGTGAGCCGGCTGCTGGGCGCGCCGGTCACGATCGAGGACGCCCAGTCCCGGGTGCTGGCCTACTCCACCGGCCAGGACGACACCGACAGCGCCCGGATGTCGACGATCTTCGGCCGCCAGGTGCCCACCACCGTCCGGCATCACTTCCGCGCCCGCGGCGTCTTCCGCAAGCTCGCGACGTCGAACGAGCCGATCTTCGTGCCGGCCACCGACGAGGGCATCAAGGCCCGCTACATCGTGCCGTTGAAGGTCGGCGGGGAGTGGCTGGGCTCGATCTGGGCGGTGACCGACGCCGCCGAGCCTCCCGACTACTCCAGCGAGCTGCGAGCAGCCGCGGAGCTGGTGACGCTGCAGCTGCGCCGCCTGCATGCCCAGCGTGAGATGCACCGGCAGGTGCAGCTGGACCAGGTCCGCGTCGCGATCCGGGGCTCTGGCCTCGCGTGGCCGGACTGGCTCGGCGCCGGTCCGTGGCGGGTCGCGGTCCTCGGCGGGCCCGACCCGGCTATGTCGCCCACCGCACGCAGCGAGCTGTGGACCGCACTGGCTCGACGGCACGGCTGGCGTGAGCCGCTCATCGCCGACCTCGGCGACGACGTCTGCGCCCTGCTCGAGGACGCACACCAGGACGCGGTGGCGGGCTCACGTGCCTGGTTCCTCGACGTCGCCGGCCAGGAGGCGCGGACCAACCCGCACATCGCCGTCGCGCTCGGACAGCCCGCGACGTCGAACGCCGGCCTGGCCGACTCCCTGGCCCAGGCCAGGGAGCTGCTCCTCGCGCGAGTGCCCGAGGACCCACCGGTCGTCTCGATCGAGGAGGCGTGGCCCCGGCTCGTGCTCGGCCGCGCGGTCGAGGGGCTGCGCGAGCACGCGCCGGTCTCACCGCTGACCCCGCTGCTCGTCCACGAGGCCGCCCACGGCGGTCATCTCGTCGAGACGCTCGAGGCGGTGCTCGACCACTGGGGCGAGGTGGCGCGCGCTGCCCGCGCGCTCGACGTCCACCCGAACACGATCCGCTACCGGCTCACCAAGCTCGACGGGCTCGACGGGCTCGACGGCTGGGGCGACGTCGACCTCGAGGATCCGGCCCAGCGGCTCGCCCTGCGCCTCGAGATCGCCCGGCATCGCGCCTTGGTGGGCTGACTACAAAACACGCCGTCACGACTGTGGCGCGACGACAACGACGTCCGCTGAGTTCTCGGCGACCCTGGAGGTATGGCCACCAACTCACCTCAGCGCGTCGCGGTCCTCGGAGCCGGCATGGTCGGACTCTCCACCGCCTGGTACCTCCAGGAGCACGGTGTGGAGGTGACCGTGCTGGATCGCGAGGGCGTCGCCGCCGGGTCGAGCTGGGGCAACGCCGGCTGGCTGACGCCGAGCATCGCCGTGCCGCTCCCCGAGCCGTCGGTGCTCAAATACGGCCTGCGAGCGGTGCTCAGCCCCTCCTCGCCGGTCTACGTGCCCCCGACGCTCTCCCCGCGGCTGATCCGCTTCCTCGTGCGCTTCGCCCGCAACTGCACCCCGAAGCAGTGGCAGCGCGCCATGGAGGTGCTGATCCCGCTCAACCGCCAGGCTCTGGCGGCCTTCGACGAGCTCGAGGTCGGCGGCGTGGCCGCCCGGACCCGGGCCGCAGAGCCGTTCACGGCGGCCTTCCGCACCGTCGAGGACAGCCAGGCGCTGCTCGAGGAGTTCAAGCACATCCAGGCCTCCGGCCAGGAGGTGAAGTTCGAGGTCATCGACGGCGACGCCGCCCGTGCCGCCGAGCCCGCGCTCTCCGGCGAGATCGGCACCGCCGTCCGCATCCACGAGGAGCGCTTCATCAACCCGGCCGCCTACGTCGAGGCGATCGCGACCTCGGTCCGCGAGCGCGGTGGCGTGATCCGCACCGGCGTCGACGTCGACGACGTCGTCAGCGGCCGCGACGGCGTCCGGGTGGCCGGCGAGCGCTACGACGCCGCCGTGCTCGCCACCGGCGCCCGGCTGAACCAGCTGGCCCGCGACTTCGGCGTCAAGCGACTGGTGCAGGCCGGCCGCGGCTACTCCTTCACGGTCAAGATCGACGAGCTCCCCCTCGGCCCGGTGTACTTCCCCACCCAGCGCGTGGCGTGCACGCCGGTCGGCGACCGCCTGCGCGTCGCCGGGATGATGGAGTTCCGCGACACCGACGCCCCCCTGGACCCGCGTCGGATCAAGGCGCTCACCGACGAGGCGCGTCGCCTGCTGCGCGGCGCCGACCTCGACGACCGCCAGGACGAGTGGGTCGGCGCGCGCCCCTGCACCGCCGACGGCCTGCCGCTCATCGGCGCCTCCAACGACCCGCGGGTCTTCATCGCCGGCGGACACGGCATGTGGGGCATCACCCTCGGTCCGGCCACCGGCAAGCTGCTCGCCGAGCAGATCGCCACCGGCCGCACCCCCGAGCCGCTGCGCGCCGTCAACCCCCTGCGCTGACCCACCACTCTCCGCTGACCCGTCCGCTATAGCTGACGGGTCAGCGTCAATTTCGCGGTGACCCGTCCGCTATGGCTGACGGGTCAGCGTGAACGCGGGACAGTCAGTCCATCTCCGACTTGGTGTCGCGGGCCAGGACGGCGTCCATCATCTCGGTGGCGGTCATCCGGCCGGCGACGACGTCGTCGACGTAGGTGGCGACGGGGGCGTCGCATTCGGAGCGTTCGGCCAGGGCCCGCAGGGACGCGCAGGACTTGGCGCCCTCGGCGACCTGCCGGGTGGAGCCGTAGATCTCCTCGCTGGTCAGCCCGCGGCCGAGCTTCTCGCCGAAGGTGCGATTGCGCGACAGCGGCGAGGAGCAGGTGGCGACCAGGTCGCCGAGCCCGGCGAGTCCCATCAGAGTGAGCGGGTTGGCGCCGAGCTTGGTCGCCAGGCGGGCCGTCTCGGCGAGGCCGCGGGTGATGAGCGAGGCGGTGGTGTTGTCCCCGAAGCCGAGTCCGACCGCCATCCCGACCGCGAGGCCCACGACGTTCTTGTAGGCGCCGCCCAGCTCGCAGCCGATGACGTCGTCACTGGTGTAGGGGCGGAAGGCCGGTGAGTGGGTGCGCGCCTGAAGCATCTTCGCCACCGACTCGTCCTCGCACGCGATCACCGACGCGGCCGGCTCTCGCCGGGCGATCTCCTTGGCCAGGTTGGGGCCGGACAGCACCGCGATCCGCTCCGGGCTCGCGTCGGTGACCTGCTGGATCACCTCGCTCATCCGATTGAGCGTGCCGAGCTCGACGCCCTTCATCAGCGAGACCATCACCGCGTCGGGCTCGATGAACGGCGCCCACTCCGTCAGGTTCCCCCGCAGGGTCTGCGACGGTGTCGCGAGCACCACCACGTCGGCACCGTGCAACGCCTTCTCGACGTCGTGGGTGGCGCCGACGTTCGACGGGAGCACGATCTCGGGCAGGTAGTCGGAGTTCTCACGACGCTCGTTGATGTCCTCGGCCACCTCCTCGCGCCGCGCCCACAAGGTGACGTCGTTGCCGGCGTCGGCCAGGACGATCGAGAACGCGGTGCCCCACGAGCCGGCGCCGAGCACCGCCACCTTGGGCAGCTTCGAGTTGTCTGCCTCGCCCATCAGTTCTCCTTCGGCTGGGTGGACTTGCGTGGGTTGCCGATCTCCGAGACGCCGGCCTTGCGCGGATCGAACCGCTCGAGTGGCGCACGCTCGTGGCGGATCTCCTCGACGAGCTCGGTGATCGCGGCCATGATCCGGCGGTTCGCCTCCGCGATCGCGGCCGCGTCGCGCGGGCGATCGGTGAGGTCGGAGAGGTCGACCGGGTCTCCGACGACGATGTGGATCTCCTTGCGGGGGAACAGATCGGGGCGCTTCGAGTAGGGCGGGAGCAGGTTCTGTGCGCCCCACTGCCCGACCGGGATGACCGGACAGCCCGTCTCCAGGGCGATCCGGGCCGCGCCAGACTTCCCGACCATCGGCCACAGATCGGGGTCGCGGGTGATGGTGCCCTCGGGGTACACCACGACGCACTCCCCCTCTCCGATCGCCTTCACCGCGGCGTCGTAGGCGCCGACCGCGCTGCGCGTGGCTCGCTCCACCGGGATCTGGCCGGCCGCACGGAGGAAGTAGCCGAGCACCCTGTTCTTGAAGAGTCCGGCCTTCGCGAGGTAGCGCGGCAGGCGGCCATGGTCGTAGCAGAAGTGCGCAGCGGTCAGGGGATCGACGTGCGAGAGGTGGTTCATCGCGATGACGCACCCACCGGTGGCCGGGATCTTGGTGCCGTCGACCCAACGCGGCTTGGTGGTGAAGAAGAACAGCGGTTTGAGGATGGCGGCACCCAGCAGGAACGGCCAGCCGCGGGGCTGTTGGAACTCACGCACTCTCACACTGAGGCAGGCTACTCGCCGGTCACGCGTCCAGGGGACCGTCCCGGGCGCGCTCTTATGTGTTGCCTGCTTAGATCGGGCGGTGGATCAGTCGAGGACCGCCGACGACGAGGCGGGCGAGTACGTCATCCTGCTTCCGGTCAAGCCACCGGGGCGCGGCAAGTCCCGTCTGCTCCGGCCGGACGACGTCACCTCGCTCTCCGACGCCGGACGCAGCGAGCTGGCCGAGGCGTTCGCGCTGGATGCGGCCGTCGCGTGCCTGTCGGCCGCGAGAGTCCATGCGGTGCTCGCAGTCACCGACGACGCTGCTTTCGCCGGGCGCCTGTCGACGCTGGGAGCTGCGGCGATCCCGGATGGCGGCACCGGCCTCAACGGAGTCCTCCGGCAGGCTGCGGCCGAGGCCGGACGGCGTTGGCCGGGCGCGCAGCCCGTGGCGCTGCTCGCCGATCTCCCTGCGCTGCGCCCCGGCGATCTGGACCAGGCACTCTCGGCCCTGGTGCCGGGAGGCGCCTCCTTCGTCGCGGACGCCGAGGGCACCGGCACCGTCCTCTACACAGCGCCCGCAGAGCTCTTCGACCCGGCGTTCGGGGCCGACTCGGCCCATGCCCACCAGGTGGGCGGCGCCCTCGCCGTCCGCGGCGACCTCGCCTCGCTGCGCCGTGACGTCGACGACCTCGACGACCTCGACGTCGCCCTCGAGCTCGGCGTCGGCGCGCACACGCAGCGGTGCGTCACCCGCCTGGGCCTCCGCCGGAGATAGCCGACGGGGTCGTCCCCCGGATGGAGGACGACCCCGTCGGCTGTCGAACTGGTCGAGCGCGACCGCGCTCGGCGATCAGGACTTCTTGGCGGTCTTCTTCGCCGTGGTCTTCTTGGCTGCGGCCTTCTTGGCCGGAGCCTTCTTCGCCGTGGTGGTCTTGGCTGCGGTCTTCTTGGCCGGAGCCTTCTTCGCCGTGGTGGTCTTGGCGGTCGTGGCCTTCTTGGCCGGGGCCGCCTTCTTCGCGGTCGTGGCCTTCTTGGCCGGGGCCGCCTTCTTCGCGGTCGTGGCCTTCTTGGCCGGGGCCGCCTTCTTCGCGGTCGTGGCCTTCTTGGCCGGGGCCGCCTTCTTCGCGGTCGTGGCCTTCTTGGCCGGGGCCGCCTTCTTCGCGGTCGTGGCCTTCTTGGCCGCGGTCTTCGACGCGGTGGACTTCGAGGCAGTGGCCTTGGTGGCCGCCGCGGCCTTCTTCGCCGGGGCAGCCGCCTTCTTGGCAGCCGGAGCCGCGAGCTTCGGCAGCTTCTTCGCGCCGGAGACCACGTTCTTCAGCTCCGCGCCCGCGGTG
Source organism: Nocardioides epinepheli (assembly GCF_037936805.1). Taxonomy (NCBI): domain Bacteria; kingdom Bacillati; phylum Actinomycetota; class Actinomycetes; order Propionibacteriales; family Nocardioidaceae; genus Nocardioides; species Nocardioides epinepheli. The sequence goes on from NZ_JBBMMC010000009.1 coordinate 153,426, forward strand.
AACTTCGGAACCGAGGTCTTCTTGGCCTTGATCCGGTCGCCGGTCTGGGGGTTGCGCACCCAACGGGCCTCGCGGACCCGCTTCTCGAACGAGCCGAAGCCGGTGATCGCCACCTTCTCGCCCTTGACCACCTCGCGGGTGATCGTGTCGAGAACGGACTCCAGCGCGTGTGCGGCCTGCTTCCGGTTCCCCTCGAATCGCGCACTCAGCGCGTCGATGAGCTGTGTCTTGTTCACTGTCTTCCCTTCCAGAGAACACGTTTGCGCCGGACGTCTGCCCGACTTTCCCAAGGAACGCTAGGCATTCTGGGCGCGCGTCACAATCGCCACGCCGGGAAAGTGCGTGGTTTTTTCCCACGGTTGAGCGGGGATCGGGTCCGCAAGCAGGTGGTCGACGGGCCGTTCGTGGTGGTCGCTCGACCCGTTCGAGGCTCGTGCACGGACCTCAGATCCCTACCGTTGAGCGGGATTGCGTCGTTGTGCTCGCAGCTCTCAGAGCGTCGCGGGCTTCCAGCTCGGCCGTTCCGCCTCGTAGGCAGCGATGTCGTCGTCGTGGCCGAGGGTGATGCCGATGTCGTCGAGTCCTTCGAGCAGGCGCCAGCGCGTGTAGTCGTCGATGTCGAAGGAGTCCTCGACGGCGTCGGGACCCTCACCCGCGCGCACGGTGCGCGACTCGAGGTCGACGGTGATCTCGGCACCGGGCTGATCGGCGAGCAGGTCCCACAGCCGCTGGACGACCTTCTCGTCGACCTGCGCTGCCAGCAGGCCCGCCTTGCCGGAGTTCCCACGGAAGATGTCGGCGAACCGCGAGGAGATGACGACGCGGAAGCCGTAGTCCTGCAAGGCCCATACCGCGTGCTCGCGCGAGGACCCGGTGCCGAAGTCGGGTCCGGCGACGAGCACCGACCCACCCTCGTAGGCGGGATCGTTCAGCACGAACGACGGGTCGTTGCGCCAGGCCGAGAACAGGCCGTCCTCGAAGCCGTTACGGGTGACCCGCTTGAGGTAGACGGCCGGGATGATCTGGTCGGTGTCGACGTTGCTGCGCCGCAGCGGGACTCCGACACCGGTGTGGGTGGTGAACTTCTCCATGGCTCAGACTCCTGCGGTCGTGGCGCTGACGGGCTCGAGATCTGCCGGCGAGGACAGCTTTCCGCGGACGGCGGTGGCCGCGGCCACCGGCACCGACACCAGGTGGGTGCGACCGCCCTTGCCCTGCCGGCCTTCGAAGTTGCGGTTCGACGTGGAGGCGCTGCGCTCACCGGGTTCGAGGGTGTCGGGGTTCATGCCGAGACACATCGAGCATCCGGCGCCGCGCCATTCGGCACCGGCCTCCTTGAAGATCACGTCGAGTCCCTCCTCCTCGGCCTGGAGGCGCACGCGCACCGATCCGGGGACCACGAGCAGCCGGGTGTCGGCATCGACCTTGCGACCGTCCAGGATCGCCGCGGCAGCTCGCAGGTCCTCGATCCGGCCGTTGGTGCAGGACCCGACGAAGACGGTGTCGATGTCCACCTCGCGCATCGGCGTGCCTGCGGTGAGCGCCATGTACTCCAGCGCCTTCTCCGCCGCGGCGCGGTCCTGGTCGTCGTCGAAGCCGGCCGGGTCGGGCACCGAAGCGCCGAGCGGCACACCCTGCCCGGGGTTGGTGCCCCACGTGACGAACGGCGTCATCTGCGAGGCGTCGAGCACGATCTCCTTGTCGAACACGGCGTCCTCGTCGGTGACCAGCGACTTCCAGTGCTCGACGGCGGCGTCCCAGTCGGCGCCCGTGGGCGCCTCGGGTCGACCCGCGATGTAGTCGAAGGTGGTCTGGTCGGGCGCGATCATGCCGGCCTTGGCACCCCACTCGATGCTCATGTTGCACACCGTCATCCGGCCCTCCATGGAGAGTTCCTCGATGGCCGGCCCGCGGTACTCCACGATGTAGCCCTGGCCACCGCCGGTGCCGGTGTGGGCGATGAGCGTGAGGACGAGGTCCTTGGCCGTCACGCCCTCGGGAAGGCTCCCGTTGACCGTGACCGCCATCGTCTTGGGCTTGGCCTGGGTGAGCGTCTGGGTCGCGAGCACGTGCTCGACCTCGGAGGTGCCGATGCCGAAGGCGATCGCGCCGAACGCGCCGTGGGTGCTGGTGTGGCTGTCGCCGCACACGATCGTCATCCCCGGCTGGGTGAGGCCGAGCTGCGGACCCACCACGTGCACGATCCCCTGGTCGAGGTCACCGAGCGGATGCAGGCGCACGCCGAACTCCTCGGCGTTGCGACGCAGGGTCTCCACCTGGGTACGCGAGACGGGGTCGGCGATCGGCTTGTCCCAGTCGATGGTGGGGACGTTGTGGTCCTCGGTGGCCAAGGTCAGGTCGGGCCGGCGCACCGGACGGCCGGCGAGACGGAGTCCGTCGAAGGCCTGGGGGCTGGTGACCTCGTGAAGGAGGTGGAGATCGATGTAGAGCAGATCGGGCTCCCCCGGCGTCGACCGGACGACGTGCTCGTCCCATACCTTCTCCGACAGGGTCCTACCCATGTGTCTTGCTCCTTCGATCGCTGTGATCGACTCGGGGTGGCCCGGCGTCCGGATCGGGACGTGGACGGGCGCACTCGTACGCCGTTGAGGATGAAGAGACTACGCCTTGCATCCCATGTGGTGAGACGTTAATCTTGCTATATGGACAACTCAAGTGGCGTGGGCGTGCTCGACAAGGCCGCTCTCGTGCTCACCGCTCTCGAGTCCGGTCCGGCGACGCTCGCCGGCCTGGTCGCCGGCACGGGCCTGGCCCGGCCCACGGCGCACCGACTGGCCGTCGCTCTCGAGCACCACCGCCTGGTGGCCCGCGACATGCAGGGCCGCTTCGTGCTCGGCCCGCGGCTGGCCGAGTTGTCCGCCGCCGCCGGCGAGGACCGTCTCCTCGCGACCGCCGGTCCCGTGCTCGCGCGGCTGCGCGACATCACCGGGGAGTCGGCCCAGCTCTGGCGGCGCCAGGGCGACCACCGGGTGTGCGTCGCGGCCGCCGAGCGCCCCTCGGGCCTGCGCGACACCATCCCGGTCGGCTCGCAGCTCACGATGCGTGCGGGCTCGGCCGCCCAGGTGCTCTTGGCCTGGGAGGATCCCGAGCGGATGCATCGTGGCCTTCAGAACGCCGCCTACTCAGCCGCCGCGCTCTCGGGCATCCGTCGTCGCGGCTGGGCGCAGTCGGTCGGCGAGCGTGAGCAGGGAGTTGCGTCAGTGTCGGCGCCGGTCCGCTCCCCCGGCGGCAAGATCATCGCCGCGGTGTCGGTGTCGGGTCCGCTGGAGCGCCTGTCCCGTCAGCCCGGTCGGATGCACGCCCCCGCGGTCCTCGCCGCCGCCGAGCGGCTCTCGGAGTCGCTGCGTCGCGCGGCCGCCGAGTAGGCCGAGTAGGTCAGAACCCGGTCAGAACAAGGCGTCCTGCTCGAGCCCGAGCAGGATCTGCTTGCGCTCGAGTCCCCCGGCGTAGCCGGTGAGTGATCCGTTCGCCCCGATGACCCGGTGGCACGGGATGACGATCGGGATCGGGTTGCTGCCATTGGCGAGGCCGACCGCGCGCGAGGCGGCGTTGGTCCGACCGATGCGCTGGGCGATCTCGCCGTAGGTGGCCGTCTCGCCGTAGCCGACCCTGCGCAGCGCGCCCCACACCGTCTCTTGGAACGACGATCCGCCGGGCGCCAACGGCAGGTCGAACTCCTTGAGCTCGCGGTCGAAGTAGGCCGCCAGCTGTCCCGCGCACGCAAGCAGCACCGGGTGCGCGTCATCGCGGGTGCCGCGCGGACGACCGTTGGCGGCGGACACGGAGAACGGCGAGAACTCGATGGCGGTGATCGCGCCGCCGTGCTCCACCAGACGCAACGGCCCGACCGGCGAGTCGATCACGGTCCACATCTCAGCTCTCCTCGGTCGAGACAGCCGCCTTCACAGGCGGCATCAGGGTGTTCCACAGATGCATCAGCGCATACGAGCGCCACGGACGCCACTGCGGGATCAGGTCGGCCGAGCCCAGCACGGACGCCGGATCGTGTCCGAGACCGCGGAGGGCGTTCCGGACGCCGACGTCGGTCGGGAGGAAGACGTCGGGGTGGGCCAGGGCACGCATCGCGACGTAGTCGGCCGTCCAGGGGCCGATGCCCGGCAGTCCGATCATCGCCTCCCGGACGGCGTCGCGGTCGGTGCTGCGGTCGAGCGCGACGTCACCCGCGGCCAGCGCGGCCGCGAGCCCGACCAGTGCGCGGCCCCGAGCGCGTGGCATCGGCAGGGTCGCCGGGTCGAGCGCTGCGAGGGTCGCGGCGTCGGGGAACAGGTGGGTGAGCCCCGGGATCCTGGTCTCGACGGCGCGCCCATGGGCAGCCACCAGCCGACCTCCCACCGTGCGCGCACCGGTGACGCTCACCTGCTGACCGATCACGGTACGGATGGCGGTCTCGTCGCCGTCGACCTGTCCGGGAAGGCGCAGCCCCGGCGTCTCCCGGACGAGCGGACCGATCACGGGGTCGCCGGCGAAGTGCTCGTCGACGGCGATCGGGTCGCAGTCGGCGTCGAGGAGTCGGCGGGCCCGCTCGACGGCGGCGGCGGTGTCGCGCAGGTCGGCGAGATCGAATCCGGCCTCCACGAAGGCCGTCTGCCCGGCGACGAGCGCGTCGGCGAGATCGATCCGGACCGTGCCGGGACCGTGCGGCAGGTCGAGGGTGCGGGCGTACCAACCGTCGCCGGCGACCTCCACGCCCGGCACCAGGTGATAGGCGAGGAAGTCGAGGAGCGCGCGGCCGGCGAACGGCGTCCGGACCGCCAGGCGCATGGTCACCGCCCCAGGCGTGCGCGGACCTCGTCGGCGGCCCCGCAGCTCGGTGGGACTCGCGGCGTAGACCTCGCGCACGGTGTCGTTGAACTGGCGGACACTGGAGAAGCCGGCGGCGAAGGCGACGTCGGCATACCCGAGCTCGGTGGTCTCGATGAGCACGCGTGCGGTCTGCGCGCGTCGCGCCCGGGCGAGTGCGAGCGGACCGGCACCGAGTTCGGCTCTGAGCACCCTGCCCAGGTGCCGCGAGGTGTAGCCCACGCGCCGCGACAGGCCCTCCACGCCCTCGCGATCCACCACGCCGTCGGAGATCAGCCGCATCGCCCGACCCGCGACGTCGGCGGCCAGGTCCCAGTCGGGGCTACCGGGAGTCGCATCGGGGAGGCAGCGCTTGCAGGCCCGGTAGCCCGCGGCCTGGGCAGCGGCCGGGGTGAGATGGAAGCCGACGTTCGCGAAGGCCGGCGTCCGCGCCGGGCACGACGGACGACAGTAGATCCCGGTGGTGCGCACGGCGGTGTAGAAGACCCCGTCGAAGCGGCGGTCTCGGGACTTCACCGCGCGGTAGCAGGTCTCGGGGTCCAGCCGTCCGGAGGTGTTCATGGCACCAATCATCATCGCCCATCCACGCCACTTCCGGCGGAAATCGGACACTGTCGCAGGCGTTCTCCCTCGTGTTCTTGCCTCCCGGTGAGAGGATTCCCGCGTGACCGACGACACCACGGCCCCGCGGCGCAAGTCCCATCGACGGGCGGTGTGGACGACCATCGTCGCCACTCAGGTCGCGGTCGCGTTGGTGACCGCCGGCGGCGTCTTCCTGGTCCACAAGAACCTCAACGACAACATCGCCGCCGGAGACAAGGTCGACCACCGCGTCGACAAGGTGCTGCCCGAAGGTGCCGAGGAGGGTGACCGCGAGCCGCTGAACATCCTGGTGCTCGGGTCCGACTCCCGCGCCGGCGCGGGCAACGCGATCGACAAGGAGAACACCGACGGCTCCCAGCGGGCCGACCTCACGATCCTGCTGCACATCTCCCAGGACCGCACCAATGCCTACGGCGTCAGCCTGCCGCGCGATGCCATCGTGGACCGGCCCGACTGCCGCGTCGACGGGGAGACCGTCAAGGGCGAGGACGGCGTCCGGTTCAACACCGCCTTCGAGGTCGGCGGACCCACCTGCGCGGTGCAGACCGTGGAGGAGCTCACCAAGATCCACATCGATCACTTCCTGGCCCTCGACTTCAACGGCTTCAAGGACATGGTCGACGCCGTCGGCGGCGTCGAGGTCTGCATCCCCAAGGACGTCGACGACGACGAGCACAACATCCACTTCGACGCCGGCACCCAGGTGCTGGAGGGCCAGCAGGCTCTCAACTACGTGCGCGAGCGCTACCAGCTCTCGGTCACCGGTGACATCGGTCGGATGAAGCGGCAGCAGGCATTCATCGCCTCGATGATCAGCAAGGTCCGCTCGGCGGGCACGCTCTCCCAGCCGCAACGAGTGATCGACTTCCTCAATGCCTTCACCTCCTCGATCCAGGTCGACGAGGGGCTCGACACCGTCGGCAAGCTGGTCGACCTCGCGATGGAGGTCCAGCACACCGGCCTGGACAAGATCCGCTTCCTCACCGTGCCGATCGAGCCGGACCCGAACAATCCGATGGTCACCCTGGTGTGGGCACCGGCCGCCAAGGACCTGTGGGAGCGGATCCGCCAGGACCAGAAGCTCGGCCCCGACTTCAGCGCCGACAGCATCGGCGCAGACGAGTCGCCCACCGGCGGCACGAGTGGGGGCAACGGCAACGGCAACGGCAACGGTGGGGGCACTGGTGGCGGCAATGGCGGCGGGGACAACACCCCCGGCACCGACGGCGGCGGGGAGTCCGGCGACGACGCCGCCGCGCGCGAGGCCGCGGGCCTGTGCGTGTGACGCCGGCCCCGCTCGGCGCCCGGAGATCAGACGGAAATGACTCCGGCCCGCCAGCGAGGCTGGCGGGCCGGTGTTGTACCCCCGACCGGATTCGAACCGGCGCTAACGCCGTGAGAGGGCGCCGTGCTAGGCCGCTACACAACGGGGGCGTGTCCCGCTCCATCTCTGGAGGCGACTCGGAGAACCTTACAGATCCCCCTGTGGCCGGGACAAATCGGGGCCGATGACCCCGATCTCGCTGGGATACTAGGACTCGAACCTAGAATAACTGGACCAGAACCAGTCGTGTTGCCAATTACACCATATCCCACTGTCTTACTGGTGTTCGGCCCTCGGGCGCGAGGTCCGCAGGCCGAGTCGAAACCTTACACGCGGGTGTCTCGACGGGCCAACTCGGCCAGGGAATCACTGATCAGTGCGGGTGGATGCCAGCGTCGTTCGGGTGGCGGCCTGGCAAGGCGCCGGCGCGCCAGGCAGACTCGGCGTCTTTCAAGCGTCCGGCAACGCCGCCAGGGTGCCGCCCGGGAGGCGCTGGCGCCGTCCCGACATCGATCAGTGGCTCCCTGGGGCCTGACCCGACGTTCGCGTGGCCACTCCCAGCTTGCGCGCCACGAGGATCGAGAGCCCGACGAACATCACGGACTTGATCACGGTGATCAGCACTCCCCACCAGCTGCCGCCCTCGGGCGTCAGCACCGTGGTCATGTCGCCGAAGGCCAGGGCGACGCCGAAGGCGAGCAGGTTGTTCAGCACGTGGTAGGCGATCCCGGCCTCCAGTCCCCCGGTGGCGATCACCACGATCCCGGCCGAGATGCCGAAGGCGAACCGATCGGCGAACACCGCGAAGTCCTGGGCCCCGTGCGCCAGCGCGAAGAGCGTGGCCGGGACCAGCACCGCCACGATCCGAGAGGTCCACAGGCCTTCGAAGATCGAGCCCGTCGCCTGGGTCAGGTAGCCGCGGAACAGGTACTCCTCCGCGATCGCCTGGAGCGGGGTGAGCAGCACGATCACCAGGAGGAAGTCTCGGACCACCGGGGTGAACTCGTTGAGCTGCCCGGAGATCTGCTCGCCATCCGCACTGGTCGGCACGAGGGCACCGAGGAACAGGGTGAGGACGAACACCACGATCGCGATGCCGAAGGACGCCGCCAGCCAGCCCCAGCGGATCCGCGGCCGGACCGAGGCCAGCCACCGCGGGCGGAGTCCTTGGAAGAGCCGTACGCACAGCCAGGCGGTGGGGATGCCGAGCACCAGCACCAGGTTGACGAACAACAGCACCGACGGCGTCACGTGGTCGGTGTCGGTGATCGAGGCGAGGCGATCGGGCCAGTCGTCGGCGGGCACGCCGGTGACAGCCCACCACAGCTGGAAGGCGACCGCCACGACCAGGGCGTTGACCAGGAAGAACAGCGCCGCCGCCGTCAGGACGCCGCCGAGCGACCAGCCGAGCACCGGCTGCCGCCCGGCTCGGTAGATCTGGTGGTACTCCAGACCCTCCTCCGGCCGCGATTCCTGGGCCGAGGAGGTCACGAGAGCGCGCTGTCGAGTCGCGCGAGGCTGCGCTCGCGCCCGAGGAGCTCCATCGACTCGAACAGCGGCGGCGAGACCCGGCGACCGGTCACCGCGACCCGCACGGGACCGAAGGCGACGCGAGGCTTGAGGCCGCGCTCGTCGACCAGCGCGGTCTGCAGTGCGGCCTGGATGGCCTCGGTGGACCACACCGGCAGGTCGGCCACCGCGTCGCGCGCGGCGCGGACGACGTCGAGACCGGTGTCGTCGAGCAGCTTGGCGACGTCGGCCTCGTCACGGGTGAAGTCGGCCTCGTCGACGAACAGGAAGCCGAGCATGTCGACGGCCTCGGTGAGCTTGTTGATCCGCTCTGCCACCAGCGGCATCGCCCGCTCGAGGAGCTGGGCGTCGGCGTCCGAGACCGGTTCGGACACCACGCCCGCCTCCTTGAGGAAGGGCAGCGCACGGTGGGTGATCTCGTCGGTGCTGAGCATCCGCATGTGGGAGCTGTTGATGGCGTCGCACTTCTTGAGGTCGAAGCGGCCCGGGTTGGCGTTGACGTCGTGGATGTCGAACGCCTCCACCATCTCCTCGAGGGTGAACACGTCACGGTCGGCGGCGATCGCCCACCCGAGCAGGGCCATGTAGTTGAGCAGGCCCTCGGGGAGGTAGCCCTGGTCGCGGTAGGCCAATGCATTGGCCTCGGGGTCGCGCTTGGACAGCTTCTTGTTGCCCTGGCCCATCACGTAGGGCAGGTGCCCGAACTCGGGGGTCGCCTCGGCCACCCCGATCTCGCGCAGGGCGTCGAAGAGCGCGATCTGCCGCGGGGTGCTCGAGAGCAGGTCCTCGCCGCGCAGCACGTGGGTGATCCGCATCGTGGCGTCGTCGACCGGTGCGGTGAGCGTGTAGAGCGGATCGCCGTTGGCGCGGCACAGCGCGAAGTCTGGCACGTGCTCGGTGTCGAAGGACACCTCGCCGCGCACGAGGTCGGTCCAGGCGATCGTGCCCTCCGGCATCCGGAACCGGACGATCGAGGTGCGGCCCTCGGCCTCGAAGACCGCGCGCTGCTCGTCGGTGAGGGTGCGGCAGAAGCCGTCGTAGCCCTGGAGCTTGGAGCCGGCCGCCTTGCGTCGTGCGGCGACCTCCTCGTTGGTGCAGAAGCAGTCGTAGGTGTACGACGACGCCGCGAGCCGGCCCAGCACGTCGCGGTAGAGGTCGCCGCGCTCGGACTGGCGGTAGGGACCGTACTCGCCGCCGACCTCGACGCCCTCGTCCCAGTCGAGCTTGAGCCAGCGAAAGAGCTCGAGCAGCGCGGCGTAGGACTCCTCGGTGTTGCGGGCGGCGTCGGTGTCCTCGATGCGGAACACGAACGTGCCGCCGTGGTGACGCGCGAACGCCCAGTTGTAGAGGGCGGTGCGGACCAGGCCGACGTGCGGGCTCCCGGTCGGGCTGGGCGCCATCCGGACACGTACTGCGGGGCCGGTCGGGACTGCGGGGGTGCTCATCGCTGGGCGATCCTGTTCGTGAGAGAGCCGAGTCCGGCGATCGAGACCTCGACCTCGTCGCCGAGCTGCATGGGACCGACACCCTCGGGGGTGCCGGTGAGGATGACGTCGCCGGGCAGCAGGGTCATCACGCTGGACACGTGCGACACCAGGGCCGGGACGTCGAAGATCATGTCGGCGGTCGAGCCGTCCTGCACGACGTCGCCGTTGAGGAAGGTCTGGATGCGCACGCCGTCGGTGAAGACCTGCGGGTCGAGGTCGGTCTCGATCCAGGGGCCGAGCGGGCAGAAGGAGTCGAAGCCCTTGGCGCGGGTGAACTGGCCGTCCTTGCGCTGCAGGTCGCGCGCGGTGACGTCGTTGCCGATCGTGTAGCCGTAGATGACGTCGGTGGCCTGCTCGGGCGGGACGTCGCGGCAGATCCGCCCGATGACGACGGCGAGCTCGCCCTCGTACTGCAGGTCCTGGGTCTGCGGCGGGTAGAACACCGGGTCGCCGGGACCCACCACGCTGGTGTTGGGCTTGAGGAACATCATCGGCTCCTCGGGCACCTCGTTGCCCAGCTCCGCGGCGTGGGCGGCGTAGTTGCGCCCGATGCCGACCACCTTGCTGCGCGGCAGCACCGGCGCCAGCAGCCGGACGTCCTCGAGCGGACGCTCGTCGTCGAGCAGCTTGACGCCGACGTAGAGCGGGTCGCCGGCCAGCGCGACGATGCTCGCCCCCTCCTCGGGCTGGCCGAACTGGTCGACCTCCCCCGTCACGACGCCGTACTGCGGCTCCTCGCCCGTGGTGAACCTCGCGATACGCACGGCGCGAGCCTATCGACCCCCCACCGCCGCACAAACTGCGGATCTTCGCGATAGTCCCGGGCGTTCGGGTTGTCATTTCCGCGATCCGGCAACCCGAACGCCCGGGACTATCCCGGCGCCGACGTGGGCACGCCTCGTAGGCTTGCGGCCCGTGGAGGTGCTGGCGCGAGAGGTGTGGGAGACGCGCGCGGCGGCGCATGCCGATCGGGTCGAGGAGTTCGTCGGACCGCACCTGGAACGGCGCCGCGACCAGGTGAAGCACCCGGTGCACGACTTCCTGTTCACCTACTACTCCTACCGCCCCGCGCAACTTCGACGCTGGCATCCCGGCGTCGGGGTGCGGCTGGTCGACGGCGCGGCGGCCTACGGCGGTCTGAAGGGCTACCGCACCGAGGGAGCCGACGCCGTCGTCGATCCCGGCTTCGTGGTCGCACAGCGGCCGCTAGTTCAGTCCCTGCATCGGCTGCTGGCCGCGACCGCCGCGAGGCCCGCCCACTTCGGCTGCTTCGGCCTGCACGAGTGGGCGATGGTCTACCGGCTCGACGGCGACGAGACCCGCCACGACTGGCCCTTGCGCCTGGGCTCTGCCGGCACCGACGAGGTGGTGGAGTCGCACCGGATCGCCTGCTCGCACTTCGACGCCTTCCGGTTCTTCACGCCCGCGGCCCGGCCGCTCAACACCCTCACCCCACGCACCGACGACCGCCCCGACTTCGAGCAGCCGGGTTGCCTGCACGCGGGCATGGACCTCTACAAGCACGCCTTCCGGCTCTCGCCGATGGTCTCCTCCGACCTCGTCGCGGACGCGTTCGAGCTGGCCCGCGACATCAGGATCATGGACATGCGTGCGGCGCCGTACGACCTGTCGGGCCTCGACCTGGGCGACGGACGCCGGTGGTCGCCGATCCCGATCGAGACGGCCGAGGGCAAGCGGGAGTACGCAGACGCCCAGCGCGGCTTCGCCGAGCGTGGCGCGCCGCTGCGCGCGCGACTGGTCGGCGAGTGCGAACGGCTGCTTGCGCCCGGTCCGAACTCCCGCGTGGCGATAGCTCGCTGAGCCCGGCGCACCGAGCTCGACGACGACCGATGACTCCCCCACGCCCGCGCGGTCGGAAGGGCATGGTGATGACCGTCGAACCCGGCCAGGTGGCCGCGGCCGTGAGCGCGGAGCGGCTGGCCGTGGCCGACCTCATGGCCCAGCTGAGCGAGGAGGAGCTGGCGACCCCGTCCCTGTGCGCGGCGTGGAGCGTGCGCGACGTCCTCGCCCACCTGACGACGACCACCCGGCTGCGAATCCCCATGCTGGCCAGGGCGATCCTCCGCGCGCGCGGCAGCTTCGACCGGATGGAGGTCGACCTCGCCGCCGACCGCGCGGCCCGGTTCAGCACCGCCGAGCTCATCGACCAGCTGCGCGAGAGTGCTCAGTCCAGCAGGCGGTTCCCGGGGAGCTCGGCGATGGATCCGCTGATGGATCTCGTCGTCCACGCCCAGGACGTCGCCCGCCCGCTCGGCCGCGTCCACGAGACGCCGGCGCCGGTGCGCGCCGCGGTCCTGAGCTATCTCACCACCAACCGGCTCATGGGCGGACGCAAGCGAATCGCCGGCCTGCGCCTGGAGTCCACGGACTCCTCGTGGGCGGCGGGCACCGGGCCTCTCGTCCGTGGCTCGGACGCCGAACTCCTGCTCGCCCTCGCGGGTCGTCCGGCCGCCTTGGACCGGCTCTCGGGACCCGGCGTCACCACCCTGTGGGCGCGGCTCGACGCTCGCTGACCTCCAGCGGTCAGCAGTACTCGTCGACCTGGACGACCCGGTAGGTGCCGCGCGCCGCGGTCCCGATGGTCAACCGTCGGACCAGTCGGCCCGCCGGATCCTCGACGTAGGCCGATCCACCGCTCACCCGGAGCCTCTCACCGGGGTGGACGTAGGCAGAGGCCGCCCGGCGGATCGAGTGGTAGGCGCCGGGCCCGTTCGCGTGGTCCAGGAACATCGTCGTCGTCGACGCCTCGTCGCAGTCCGGCACCGCGGACGGGCGGTCGGCCCCGGCGGCGGCATCGAGCGTCGCAGTGGGCTGCCCGCCACATCCGGCGGACAGCCAGAGGCCGGTGATGGCACACCACGTCACGAGGAACCGCTTCATGAGGGTCCGACGCTAGGGCGCACGAGCGAGTTCCGAAGGCGCGGCGCCGAGGGACAAGATCGACGTCGAAGCCTCGAAGGCCAGGTACGCGAAGCTGGTCGACGTCGTCGGGGCCGACAGGCCGGGTTTCAAGGTCACCCGGGTCCAGTTCGCCCCCGACTCGATGACCGTCGAGGCGAGCCTCTTCCCGGCCGACACCGTGGGACCCGAGGTCGCTGCCGAGGCCGCCGAGGACGCCCTCGAGCGCGTCGACTTCAAGGCCGAGACGGTGGCGGTGGCGGTCGAACGCGACCAGTTCGACAACGGCAAGGTCCGCATCCTGGTGCTGGTCGACAGCGCTCGCGACAGCGCCTCGGTCACCTACGACGCTGCCGGCCGGTTCAAGGCGGTCAACTGACGTGCCACCGCCGCCCGGGCTCTCGCCCGGGCGGCGCTCCTTGCCGCAGGATCAGTGGTTCCCTAGATACCAGTCGGGCAGCTTGCCCGGTCGCAGGTCGGTGGGGTCGCCGGGCCGGGTGAGCGAGAGCACGGCCTGCTGGATCTCGGGCCTGGCGTTGAGGGAGTCCTCGACGGCCTGGAGCCGCGCAGCGAGCTCGGTCTCGCGCGCATCGCCGACGACGTCGACCGCGGCGACCACGAAGATCCGGTCGGCGCCGACCCACTCCATGTGCACGAAGCTGACCCGCTCGATCTCGGGATGCTCCAGCAAGGCGGTCAGGACCACGTTGCGGGCCAGCGGGGTCACCGCCTCGCCGGCGAGGAAGTCCATGTTGCGCCGGATAAGGAACACCGCGACGAAGCCGAGCAGGACGCCCACCGCGATCGAGCCGACGGCGTCCCACACCGGGTCGCCGGTGATCTGGTGCAGGCCCATCGCGCCGGCGGCGATGACGATGCCGATCAGGGCGGAGAGATCCTCGGCGACGACCGCGCGCAGCATCGGGTTCGAGGTGATCCGGACGTAGCGGAACGGGCTGATCCGCCGGCGCGCCGCACCCGTACGGGTCTGCCGCCACGCCTGGAAGAACGAGGTGCCCTCCAGGACGAAGGCGATCGCGAGCACCGCGTACCCCCACCCGTAGGACGTCTCCTCCTCCGGCGCGTTGAGCGAGGTGATGCCGTGCCACACCGAGACCGCCGCGCCGACGGTGAAGAGGCCGAAGGCCGCGAACATCGACCAGATGTAGCCCTCCCGGCCGTAGCCGATCGGATGGGAGGGGTCGGCGGGCTTGGCCGCCCGGCGCTCCCCCACCAGCAGGAAGACCTCGTTGCCGGTGTCGGCCCAGGAGTGCGCGGCCTCGGCGAGCATCGCCGCCGACCCGGTGATCGCAGCCGCTACGGACTTGGCGAGGGCGACGAAGAGGTTGGCGGCGAAGGCGACGATCACCGTCAGCATCGACTCGCTCTTGGCGCCGGCATCACCGGTGGTGGTGGTCTCGGGACTGCTGCTCACCCTCCGACCCTACGGTCGTTCGGCTCGGCCAGGCGACCGCCCGGTCGATCGCTACGCTCGGGGCATGGACGACGTCGAGGATCCGGCTGTCGAGGATCCGGCCGGCGGCTACTACACCGTGGCCGTCGAGGCGCCCGTGCGTGGGCGGGTGCGCCGGCTGGTCGCGAGCCTGGCCGGCGCGATCGGTACCGGTCTCGGCATCTACGACCAGTCGGCCGGCGACCTGGTCATCCGGCGCCGCGCGGACGGCGCCGAGGCGTCCCGGATCGACGGCGGACCGCCCGAGGAGCTGGCACTCACACTCCAGACGATGCGCGAGCAGCTCGAGAACCTGACCGCTGCCGACTTCGAGGACCGCTGGAGCATCGAGGCCTGATCGCCGGCGTTCACCAGACGTCGCCGTCGCGCCAGTCGCAGGTGATCGGCGCGTCGAGGTCGAGGGGGTGGTCGTCGGGCCCGCCGTAGACGTGGATCGCCCCGTCATCCTCGGGCGTGGGCTCGATCCGGTCGGGCCCGTACGGCGTCAGCACCGACGACGGTCCGCGCCAGACCCGCCAGCCGCGCGTCCGATAGAACGCCGTGGCGTCCCGGGTCGAGCTCAACGCGAGGACGTCGTAGCCCGGGCCCAGCGCCTCCAGTTCGGCCATCACCTGGCCACCGAGGCCCTCGCGTCGCCGTTCTGGGGCCACCGCGACCGCCTCGACGTAGCCGCAGCGCAGCGAGCGCCCCTCGACGAGGAGGCGACGCAACACGATCGATCCGTGGGCCACCACGTCGTCGCCCTCCCTGACGACCGCGTGCAGGCCGCCCAGGGCATGCGACCAGTCGTGGTCGGTGAAGTCCTCGAAGGCCGCGCCCATCAGGTCGCGGATGCGCGCGTGGTCCTCGCCGCTGAGGTGGGCGGTCGCGATCAGCTCGGTACTCACCCGTGGACTCACCATCGGGGCGGCCGCCGGTCCTGCCAGGGAGCGGCGCTCTCGACCTGGGCGGCGAGCGCAAGGAGCACCTGCTCCTCGGCCGGCCGGGCGGCGAGCATCACGCCGATCGGCAGCGGCTGCGGATCGGCGGTCCAGTGCAACGGCAGCGAGATCGCGGGCATCCCGGTGACGTTCCACGCCGACGTCCAGGGGGTGAATGCCTTCTGGTTCTCGAAGTCGCGTGCCGGGTCGGCGTCGTCGCGCAGTGCCCCCACCGGGAGCGGTGGCTGAGCCAGGGTCGGGGTGAGGACGGCGTCGTAGGGAGCGAGGGCCTGGAGGGCCTGGGCCGCGTAGCGACGCATCGCCCCGATGGCCAGGCCGAAGTCGGGGCCGCTGACCGCTCGACCACGCTCGCCCAGCCAGCGCGTGAGCGGACGCAGGAGCGGCTCGCGCTCGGCGGGCACGACGGAGAGCGCGGTGAGCACCGCCCAGCAGGTCTCGAAGACCGGCACCGCTTCGGCCGGGAGCGGCACCGGCACGTCGACGACGTCGTGGCCGAGCTCCTCCAGCAGCACGGAGGCGGCCTCGTAGGCGGCACCGACCTCGCTGTGGATGGAGTCGACCGGAATGTCGGCGATGACTGGTTGGCTGAATCTCGCGACCCGCAGCCGCCCCGGATCGCGATCGCAGGCGGCCACGAAGCTCTCGGAAGGAGGTGGGGCCCACGACGGATCTCCCACCCGATGACCGGCCATGACGTCGAGCAGCGCCGCGGCATCCCGCACGGTGCGCGCGATGGAGCCGGCAGTTGCCAGTCCTACTGGATCCCCGTAGGTGGGGAACGCACTGATCCTGCCCCGCGAGGGCTTGAGGCCCACCAGTCCGCAACAGGACGCCGGGATCCGGATGGAGCCACCACCGTCCGATCCCTGGGCCACCGGGACCAGCCCCGCGGCCACCGCGGCGGCCGCGCCACCCGAGCTGCCGCCGGCCATGCGGCTGCGGTCCCAGGGCGTCACCGCGGGCGGGGCGTCGTCCGGCTCGGTGTAGCAGGGCGAGCCGAACTCGGGCGTGCTGGTCTTGCCCAGACTGGGCAGTCCGGCGGCCTCGAGGGCGAGCGTCACGGCGTCCGAGACGTCGGGCACGAAGTCGGCGAAGGCCCTCGACCCGAACCGGGTCGGCACGCCGGCGGTGAGATTGAGGTCCTTGATCGCCGTCGGCACGCCCCACAGGGGTCCGGCATCGTCGGGCCGGTCGGCCGCGGAGCCGAGCGCCGCGGCCGCGGCCCGCGCCGCCTCGGGCGTCAGCGTGACGAACGCGCCGACGTCGTCGAGGCGGGCGGCCCGGTCGAGGTAGTGCTCGGCGAGGTCGAGCGGGGACACGGTGCCGTCGCGCACCAGCGCCCCCTGTTCGAGAGCGGTCAGGTCATGGAGCTCAGCCACCCCATGAACCTATCCGCCGAACCTCTCGGTCAGACGGCAGCAGGCGCGAACCCGACCAGCGCGTTGAGCACGTCGTGGAAGCGCTCGTTGACGGCGCGGTCGGTGAGCGGGTCGACGTCGATGACCGACTGGGACGCCACGGCGCCGTCGACGACGTTGGCCCCGGCGATCCGCGCGGAGCGCTGGGCGTCCTCGTGCGCCCACTTGCCGCCGTAGGGGGTCGGGGTCGTGCCGATCACACCGAAGGGCTTGCCGGCGATCGCGCCCTGGCCGTAGGGACGCGAGAGCCAGTCGATGGCGTTGTTGAGCACCGCCGGCATGGTGCCGTTGTACTCGGGCGTCACCGCGAGGACGGCGTCGGCCGGGGCGACGGCCTCGCGCAGGGCGATCGCCGCGGCGGGCGTGTCGGCGGCATCGAGCGACTCCTCGTAGAACGGGATCTCGCCGAGACCGTCGATGACGTCGAGGACGACGCCGTCAGGCGCGTCGTCGCGCAGTCGCTCGGCGACCTTGCGGTTCAGCGAGTCCGGACGCAGGCTTCCGACCAGGACGGCGATGCGGGTGGGCTTGGATGCGGCGTTGATTGTCATGCGCGACTAAACGGACCGCGGTCCGCTTCTATTCCGGCCTGCTCAGAGAAGTTTTCGGAGGTTGAGCAAGCCGGGAGGGCGAGCAACGAGCCCGCCTGACAGTCGGCCGCCGACGAAACCTCATAACCGACCTCGCCAACGCTGGCAGCGCCGGTCGCCGGGGTTTCGTCGGCGCTCGCTGGCGCTCGCTTGCTCAACCTCCGACGGCGGGGACGTTGCAAGGTCGGCGCTCGCCGGGGCTCGCTGGATCAACCTCCGGCGGCGGGCCTGGTCCCGAGTTCCTCTAGGGTCTGCGGATGGATCCGAGCCGGTCGCTTCCGATGGCCGACGAGCCGGCCCGCGAGCGTGCCGACGCGGCGCGCAACCGGGAGATCCTGCTGGCCGCCGCCGCCGAGCTCGTCGAGTCCGACGGCGTGGACGCGGTGACCACCGAGGCCCTGGCCCGTCGCGCCGGGGTCGGGAAGGGCACGGTGTTCCGGCGCTTCGAGAGCCGCGAGGGCCTGATGGCGGCCCTGCTGGACCGCTCCGAGTCCGAGTGGCAGGCCGCCATCCTCTCCGGCCCGCCGCCGCTCGGCCCCGGTGCGTCGGCCCGCGATCGGCTGCGCGCCTTCGGTCGCTCGCGGATCGAGCTCACCCTCCGCCACGCTGCGCTCATCCGGGCCGCCGGCCATGCCGGGACCCGCGCCTATGCCCCGGTGGCGTTCGCGGCGATGCACGTGCGCTATCTGCTCGGCGAGCTCGGAGTGTCCGGCGACCTCGGCTACCTGGCCACGGCACTCCTCGCGCCGCTGGAGATCCCGATCCTCGAGCAGCAGGTCGAAGTCGAGGGACGCTCGGTCGAGGCGATCGCCGCGAGCTGGGACGACCTGGTCGACCGCGTGATCGGATCTAGGAGCCTGCGCGGGAGTGATGGCGGCGCAGCCCGTAGGTGAGGCCGTCGAGCAGCGCCTCCCACGATGCCTCGATGACGTTGTGCCCCACGCCGACGGTGACCCAGGTCGACTCTCCGTCGGTGGTCTCGATCAGCACCCGGGTGATCGCGTCGGTGCCGTGGCCCTGGTCGAGGATCCGCACCTTGTAGTCGATCAGCTCGAACTTCGCGACCTCGGGGAAGGCCTGGCCGATCGCCTCGCGCAGCGCGGAGTCCAGGGCGTTGACCGGACCGTTTCCCTCGCCGGTGACGACGTAGCGCACGCCCTCGGCGTTGAGCTTCACCGTGGCCTCGGAGAGGGCCTCGTCGGCCGGGCTCCGGTGCTCGCCACGGCCGCGGGGCGTCTCGGTGATCACCCGCCACGACTCGACCTCGACATAGGCCGGACGGCGTCCCTCGGCCTCCTCGAGCAGGAGCAGCTCGAAGGAGGCATCGGCGGCCTCGAAGGTGTAGCCGGCCTGCTCGAGCTCCTTGACACGGTCGGTCACCCGGGTCACGAGCTCGCGGTCGCCGGACAGGTCGAAGCCGAGCTCACGACCCTTCAGCTCGATCGAGGCGCGTCCGGCCATGTCGGAGACCAGCAGCCGCATGTCGTTCCCGACGCCGGCGGGGTCCATGTGCTGGTAGAGGTCGGGGTCGATCTTGATCGCACTGGCGTGCAGCCCGGCCTTGTGGGCGAAGGCCGACGTGCCGACGTAGGGCTGGCGTGAGGCGGGCGGGAAGTTGGTGACGTCGGCGACGGCGTGGGCGATGCGGGTCGCCTCGCGCAGGGCGTCGTCGGGCAGTACCTGCCGCCCCAGCTTCAGCTCGAGATTCGCGACGGTGGTGACGAGGTCGGCGTTGCCGGTGCGCTCGCCGTAGCCGTTGAGACAGCCCTGCACGTGGGTGGCTCCGGCCTCGACGGCGGCGATGCTGTTGGCCACGGCACATCCGGTGTCGTTGTGGGCGTGGATCCCGACGCGGGCGCCGGTGGCCGCCACGACCTCGGCGACGATCTCGCCGACCCAGCCCGGCAGCATCCCGCCGTTGGTGTCGCACAGCGCGACGACCTCGGCACCGGCGGCGGCCGCGGTGCGGACCACCTCCAGCGGGTAGACCGGGTCGCTGCGGTAGCTGTCGAAGAAGTGCTCGGCGTCGAGGAAGACCTGCTGGCCCTCGGCGCGCAGGTGGGCCACGGTGTCGCGCACCATCTCGAGGTTCTCCTCGAGCGTGGTGCGCAACGCGACCTCGACGTGGCGCGGGTGCGACTTGGCGACCAGGGTCACCACTCCGGCGCCACTGTCGCGCAGCGCCGCGACCTGCGGATCGTCGGCTGCCCGTACCCCGGCCTTGCGCGTCGACCCGAACGCCGCGAGGACGGCGTGCCGGAGGTCCAGCTCCTCGGGAGCACGCCGGAAGAACTCGGTGTCGCGCGGATTGGCACCCGGCCAGCCGCCCTCGATGTACCCGACTCCGAGCTCGTCGATCAGTCGCGCGATGGTGAGCTTGTCGGCGAGGGACAGGTTGAGCCCCTCCTGCTGTGCCCCGTCGCGCAGGGTGGTGTCGTAGACATGGAAGGCGCCGTGCAGGTCCATCGGTCTGCTCTCAGTTCGGTCGGGCAACAAAAAAACCTCCCGTGAGGACGAGAGGTTGGCGCACCGGGCGGGGCTCGGTGCGCTAGCGAATGATCACGTGGTGAAGCACCCGTCCATGGTGCCACGAGGTCACGGTGCGGTCACCTGTCGAGACGATCCCGTCCACCATCCGGGACCGCTTGCCCTGGCACCCCGAGCCCACGCCGAGGTCAGCGGAGGTCAGCCGAAGCTCACCGTCCACCGAACGGCTGACCCGAGGCGGGCGCCCACGACGGCCCCTTGGCATCGGCGTACAGCACCGCGACGCCGGCGAGCGACAAGACGATCGCGATGGCGGCTGCCCAGGTGCCGATCCCCTTGCTCACCGGATCGATGACGCGCCCCAGCGGGCCCTGCAGCCGGCTCCCGCCGGGGCCCCACCACAACGAGGGCGCAAGGACGAGCCCGCAGACGAACAGCGTGGTCGGCACGGTCGCGCCGACGGCGTAGCAGATCAGCGCGGCCGCGACCGCCAGCCCGCCGGCCCACATCACGAGCATGGCCGCGCCCGGGATCGACTGGATCAGGTGCCACGGCGTGCTCAGCACGAGTTGCGGTCCGTCGTACCACTTCCGCCCGCGCGCGCCGCGGCGCAGGTCGACCGCGCTGGCCGCCAGGGAGCCGCTGCGCAGGAGCCAGACGAGGATCACCACGACCGCGAGGGTCATCCACGGCGCGACCGCCATGAGACCGCCGACCAGCAGCGATCCTGCGCCGACCAGTCCGATCCGGCGGGTCCGCTCGGCCAGCGACGCCGGCTGGGGTGGGGTGGGTGCGAGGTAGAGCGGCGCCATCGCGGCGGGGTCGTGGGTTGGACCGGGGACAGGCTCGACGACAGGTTCGACGTAGCGCTGTTGCCCGGGCCGAGCCGCGGGAGCCGGTGGATCCCAGTACTGCGGCGTCGTGGCGGCCGGGAAGAGGGGTTCGAGCAGGGTCGGGTCCCAGTCGGGATCCGAGTCCGGATCGGGCCTCTCCGGCTCGATGACCTCGGTCGCCTCGGTGGGAGCCTTGGCCTCGGCCACCTCGGCGGCCGGACCATGGGCCAGGGCCGCCAGCGCCAGTGGCGCGTCGAACGGATCGTCGTCGTCAGGCGCGGGAGGCGGCGGGACGGCCGCCAGCACCGGACGCGGCGCCGTGCCCGGCCCCCGGCCACCGGGTCGCGGGGTGGGGTCGGGAGCAGGCGGGGCCGCGAGGGTCGGGGCGGGCCGGGTGGTCTGCGGGCGCAGCCAGTCGAGGACGGCGTCGAGGGTCGGGCGGCGGCCGGGCTCTGGGTCGAGGGCATGCTCGACGACGTCGCGCAGCGGGCCGGTGAGGCCGCTGAGGTCGTGCTCGCCGCGGCGGACGCGGTCCATGATCGCCATCGCGGGCCCCCGGCCGAAGGGCGCCGCCCCGGTGCCGGCGAAGGCGACGGTGGCGGCCCAGGAGTGCAGGTCGGAGGCGACGGTGGCGTTCTCGCCGTACAGGATCTCGGGGGCGAGATAGCCGGGGGTGCCGAGCAGCCAGCCGGTGTGGGTGAGCCGCGGGTCGTCGGCGACCCGGGCGAGGCCGAAGTCGATGAGGATCGGGGTGCGGCCCTCCATGAGGACGTTGGACGGCTTGACGTCGCGGTGGAGCACGCCGACCTCGTGGACCGAGGCGAGTCCCTCGGCGAGCGCCCCCGCGAACCAGAGCAGGTCGGCGCCCTCGATCGGTCCCTCCGCGGCGATCTCGTCGTGCAGGGAGAGGCCGGGGACGTAGCGCGTGGCGACGTAGGGCACCTCGCCCCAGGGGTCGGCGTCGACGATCTCGGCGACCCAGCGGCTGCGGATCCGGCGCAGCGAGGACACCTCCCGCGCCAGCCGGTGCCGAGCCTCCTGGTCGCCCACGATGTGCGGCCGCAGCACCTTCACAGCGACCCGCGACCCCGGGGCCCCTGAGCCTTCGTGACCGTCGCGGCTGGCCAGGTAGACCACGCCCATGCCGCCCTCGCCGATCTTGGTCAGCAGCGTGTACGGCCCGACCGCGCGCAGCGTGGGGGCCGACTCGCTCCTGGGCCGGGTCGTCACGCGTCGAGGTTACCCGCGTCTCCCCCGCCCCACGCGCATCGTGCGACCCGACCTGAACGCCGAGTCGGCACTTCTGCTCAACACAAACGCCGACTCGGTGATCCCGCTAGGGTCCCTGCATGTCTGGGAGGCACGAGAGCGATGCGGTGGAGAATCTCGCGGCGCTGATCCGGATCCCGACGGTCTCCGACCGCGATCCGAGTCGGGTCGACGCCGCGGCGTTCGTGGAGTTCGGGCGCGAGCTGGCCCGCCGCTATCCCCTGCTGCACGAGCTGGAGCGGACGTCGATCGCCGAGCACGGCCTGTTGGTGCACTGGCCCGGCGCATCCGACGAGCGGCCGGTGGTGCTGATGGCCCACCTCGACGTCGTCCCGGTCGAGGGCGAGTGGACGCACCCGGCCTTCGGCGGTGACGTCGTCGACGGCGCGATCTGGGGGCGCGGCACGTTGGACGACAAGGGCCAGCTGGTCGCGATCTGCGAGGCGGTGGAGGCCCTGTTGGCCGAGGGCTTCGTCCCGGCGCAGGACGTGTGGCTCTCCTTCGGCTGCACCGAGGAGGTCTCCGGGCCAGGCGCCGCGGACGCCGTCGCGGAGCTCTCGGCCCGCGGCGTCGCGCCCTGGTTCGTGCTCGACGAGGGTGGCGCGATCGCCCACGACGCGTTCCCGGGAGTGAGCACCCCGCTCGGCGTGATCGGCGTGACCGAGAAAGGGGTCACCTCTCTGGAGCTGCGGGTCGAGGGGCGCGGCGGTCACGCCTCGACGCCGGCCCGGCGCGGGCCCACGGCACGGATCGCCCGGGCCGTGACCCGGCTCGACGCGTCCTCGATGCCGGCGCGGATCCCAGAGCCGACCCTCGAGCTGTTCCGTCGGATGGCGCGGCGCGCTCCGCTCGCGCTGCGGCCGCTGATGGCGAACGCCGGCCGGCTGGGCCCCGTGCTCGCGCGAGCCCTGGCCGCGGCCGGCCCGGAGGCGGCTTCCATGGCGCGCACGACGTTCGCGGTCACGACCCTGTCGGGCTCCCCCGCCCTCAACGTCGTCGCCCAGACCGCTCGCGCCGGGGTGAACATCCGCGTCATGGTGGGCGACACCGTCGCCGAGGCGATCGAGCACGTGCGGCGCACGATCGGCGACGACCGTGTGCAGATCGACGTCGTGGAGGCCAGCGAGCCGAGCCCGGTGAGCCCCCGCGACGAGGCGTTCGAGCTCCTGGAGGCCACGATCGGCGAGGTGTTCCCCGACGCCGTCGCGACGCCGTACGTGATGATGGCGGCCACCGACTCGCGCTTCTTCACCACGATCTGCGAGCGCGTCTACCGGTTCGCGCCGTTCCGCATGTCGAAGGCGCAACGGGAGGCCATCCACTCCTACGACGAGCACCTGGGCGTCGAGGACTTCCTCGATGGCATCCGCTGGTACCGCCGCCTCATCGAAGGCCTCCCCCGATGAGCACCTTCCCCTCCACGCCGGTGCGCGGACTGGCCGCGATCGTCGGCTTCCTGGTCTGCGTCGAGATCGCCAGCGGCATCCTGCAGGGCTACTACACACCGATCTACACCGACATCGCCGACTCGCTGTCCATCGCGGACGCCGACATCAACTGGTTCGAGGCCGCCCAGCTCATCGTGTCGGCGCTGGTGGTCGCCCCGCTGGCCAGGATGGGTGATCTGGTCGGCCACAAGCGGGTGCTGCTGCTCTCGACGGTGGTCACCGCGATCGGCTCGTGGATCCTGGTGTTCGCGCCGTCGTTCACGACCTTCCTCATCGGCTGGGCCCTCCAGGGCGCCTTCGTGGTGTGGCTGCCGATCGAGGTGGCGATCATCCATCGCCGCACGGCCGGCACCGGCCGCCAGGGGCAGCTCACCCGGCGCGCCGCTGCGATCCTGGTCGGCGCCCTCGAGCTGTCGGTGATCGTGGGCGCCCTCACCTCGGGCGCCATCGTGGAGTCCACCTCGATGTCGGTGGTCCTGATGCTCCCGGCGATCGCGGTGACGCTGTGCCTGCTGGCGATCTGGTTCGGCGTCGAGGACGTGCCCGGCACGGCCACCGGCGGGTTCGACTGGACGGGTCTGGTCCTGGTCACCGCCGCACTGGCCCTGATCATGGGCGGCCTGGTGGCCCTGCGGGTGCAGGGGCCCGGATCGCTGCTGCCGTGGGTGCTGATCGCGGCCGGCATCCTGGCCCTGGTGCCGTTCGCCCGCTACGAGGCCGGACAGGAGGCACCGATGGTCGACGTGCGGCTGCTGGCGACTCCCGGGCAATGGCCGATCCAGCTGACGGCGTTCCTGTTCGGCATGTCGGTGCTGGGCGCCCAGATCCCGCTGTCGACGTTCGCCCGCACCGACCCCGACGTCGCGGGCTACGGCCTGGGCGCCGACGCAGGCTTCGTCTCGACGCTGATCGGGGTCTACGTCATCTTCCTCGCACTCGGCGCCTTCAGCCTGCCGCTCACGACGCGGCTCCTCGGCGTCCGTGGCGCCCTGGTGGCAGCGGCCGTGCTGACCTCGGCGGGCTACGCCCTCTGGCTGCCGTTCCACGACAGCACCGCCCAGGCCCTGCTGAACATGGCGATCGCGGGTCTCGGCTCGGGCGCGCTGGTCGCCGCTCTGCCGGCGTCCGCCGCGGCCGCTGCTCCGCCCGATCGCACCGGATTCGCCACCGGCATGACCAATGCGACCAAGACCGTCGGGGGCGCGATCGCCTCCTCGATCTTCGCGATCGCCCTCGCC
This sequence comes from Nocardioides epinepheli, assembly GCF_037936805.1. NCBI lineage: Bacteria > Bacillati > Actinomycetota > Actinomycetes > Propionibacteriales > Nocardioidaceae > Nocardioides > Nocardioides epinepheli. The sequence goes on from NZ_JBBMMC010000009.1 coordinate 177,829, forward strand.
TCGGCGGGCTCCATCGACGACCCGGTCGAGGGCCACGCCCCGCTCTCGGGCTACCTCACGGTCTGGACGATCTGCGCCGCCGCGGCGCTGGCCGCGGCGCTGGTGCTCGCGTTCACGCCGCGGCCGGCCGACGCAGGCGACACCGAAGGCGTCGTGCCGGCGGAGGCGTGAGAGGGCAGGTCGGCCCTCAGACCACCTGGTGCATCCAGCCGAAGGTGTCCTCGGCGCGGCCGAACTGGACGTCGACGAGAGCCTCACGGATCCGCATCGTCAGGTCGGTGCTCGCCGGGGCGGGCACCGAGCCGCCGTCCCACTTGAGCTCGCCGACGGGCGTGACGACCGCGGCGGTGCCGCAGGCGAAGATCTCGGTGATCTTGCCGCTGGCCACGCCGTCGCGCCACTCGTCGATGGAGAAGCGGCGCTCGATCACCTGATGGCCGAGCTTGCCGGCCAGCTCGATGATGCTGGCGCGGGTGATGCCTTCCAGGATCGTGCCGGTCTCGGGGGTGACGATCGTGCCGTCGTCGTGGACGAAGTAGAGGTTCATCCCGCCGAGCTCCTCGATGTACTTGCCCTCCTGGGCGTCGAGGAAGACGACCTGGTCGCAGCCGTGGGCGGTGGCCTCCTGCTGGGCGACCAGGGAGCTGGCGTAGTTGCCGCCGGTCTTGGCCGCGCCCATGCCGCCACGGCCGGCGCGGGTGTACTCCTCGGTGAGCCACAGCGTCACCGGCTTGACGCCGCCCTTGAAGTAGGCGCCCGCCGGGCTGGCGATGACCATGAAGGTGACGTGCTGCGCGGGGCGGACGCCGAGGAACGACTCGCTGGCGAACATGAACGGCCGCAGGTAGAGGCTCTTCTCCCCCGCCGCCTCGGGCACCCACCGCTGGTCGACCGCCACGAGGGTGTCGACGGCCTGCACGAAGTCGTCGACCTCGAGCACCGGCAGGGCGAGCCGGTGGCTGGATCGGATCATCCGCTTGGCGTTCTCCTCAGGACGGAAGGTCCACACCGAGCCGTCGTCGTGCCGGTAGGCCTTCATGCCCTCGAAGGTCTCCTGCGCGTAGTGCAGGACCGCGGTGGCGGGATCGAGCGTGAGCGGCCCGTAGGGAGTCACGCGAGCGCCGTGCCAGCCATGCTCCGGCGTCCACTCGATGGTGACCATGTGGTCGGTGAAGTGGGTGCCGAAGCCGGGGTTCGCCAGGATCTCGGCGAGCCGCTCGTCGGTGGTGGGCTCGCTGTCGAGCGTGGTGCTGAACTCCATAGCCACAAGTTAGTCCTTCGGATGCGCTGCTGGGAAAGCCGCGGGAAATGTGTCGACGCCGGAGGGCGCGTTCGCTGCGCGCCCCTCCGGCGTCGATGGAGTGCGGGGCGCGTCAGCCGGCTACTCGCTCCGCGATGGCGGAGCCGATCTCGGCGGTGGTGCGAGAGGTCGCGGGCACGCGCTCGGCCAGGTCGGCGATGATCGCGGCGTCGACGACGGCGGCGGCCTCGGGGTGACCGAGGTGGTCGAGCAGCAGCGACACCGAGCCGATCGCGGCGGTGGGGTCGGCCTTCTGCTGGCCGGCGATGTCGGGCGCCGAACCGTGCACGGGCTCGAACATCGAGGGGGCGGTTCGGTCCGGGTTCACGTTGCCGGACGCCGCCAGGCCGATGCCGCCGGTGATGGCGGCGGCGAGGTCGGTGATGATGTCGCCGAAGAGGTTGTCGGTGACGATCACGTCGAAGCGGGCGGGGTCGGTGGTCATGAAGATCATGGCGGCGTCGACGTGCATGTAGTCGACGGTGACCTCGGGGTACTCGCGGGCGACCTCCTGGGTCAGGCGCCACCACACCGAGCCGGCGTGGACGAGGACGTTGGTCTTGTGGACCAGGGTGAGCTTCTTGCGCGGTCGGCGCTGGGCGCGGGCGAAGGCGTCGCGGATCACGCGCTCGACGCCGAAGGCGGTGTTGACCGACACCTCGGTGGCGACCTCGGCCGGCGTGCCGACGCGCAGGGCGCCGCCGTTGCCGACGTAGGGGCCTTCGGTGCCTTCACGGACGACGACGAAGTCGACCTCACGGCCGTCGATGACGTGTCCGGCCAACGGAGAGGTCGCGCCGGGGAAGATGCGCGAGGGGCGCAGGTTGACGTAGTGGTCGAGCGCGAAGCGCAGCTTGAGCAGCAGGCCACGCTCGAGGATCCCGGGCGGCAGGTTCGGGTCGTTCGGCTTGCCGCCGACGGCTCCCAGCAGGATCGCGTCGTGCTCGCCGATCTCGGCGAGGACGGAGTCGGGCAGCACCTCGCCGGTCGCGAGGTAACGCTCCGCGCCGAGGTCGTAGTGGGTCTGCTCGAACTTGACGCCGTCGGGGGCGACCGCCTCGAGGACCTTGAGGGCCTCGGTGGTCACCTCGGGACCGATTCCGTCGCCGGGGATGACGGCGAGTCGGACGGTGCCGGTGCTGGGAGGGGTGCTGGTCATGGGGCGGAGACTAGTTGTCGTCGGGCCGCTCGCCGCCGTTGTCTCGCAGGTCGAGGGATGCCTGGACGGCGCTGCGCTGGTCGTCGTCGGCGTAGCCGCGGTTCTTGGCCGGGCCCCACTCGGGGTACATGTCGTACATCGGTCTTCTCCTCTGGGCTTTTGCGTGTTCGGTGCTGGATCACTTGCCGGGCGTGAGGGTCACGTCCGGAGATGTCCCAGCGGAGGAGAACCCGTGGATCGCACGGGAGGAGCCTGCGGAGGAAGCGGATCGCGCCTGTGGTGAAGACCGAAGGAGCCGGGCCGCCGCGGAGACATCACCGGGAATCACCCGAATGATGGTGCGAGGGCCGGAACGCACGAGAACCACCGCGACGGGGTGGCCTCTCGCCGCAGGTTCTCAGACCTGCCAGGCCCCGTCGCGGCGCTCGATAAGTACGAACACGCTCCGCATAGTGGGTCCACCGTAGGACGCGCCCCGCGGCTCCGCCACCGACTTCGCAGAACCGTTCACATGTCGAGACGACCGTCCCACGGCACAAGACCCGCCAGTAACACTCGTTCCATGAGTGCCCCCCTCGAGCTGCCCGACATCGTCAACCGGGCGTTCGAGGTCTCGCGGCGTGCCGGCTACGTGTCGTTCTGCCGCAACGAGACCGGACGGCTGCTCGCCATGCTCGCCGCCACTCGGGACGGCACGATGGCGGAGTTCGGCACCGGCTGCGGTGTCGGCACCGCGTGGCTGCGCTCCGGCGTCCGCGGCGAGAAGGCCCGCATCGTCACCGCCGAGCTGAACCCGAAGCTCGCCAAGGCCGCCGCCGAGATCTTCGTCGACGACCCTCAGGTCGACGTCCTCGCCGCCGACTGGTCGACCCTGCACGACCTCGGCCCCTTCTCGCTGCTCTTCCTCGACTCCGGCCAGGCCGACGGCGACTGGGGCGACGGCGGCTCGGCCGGCGAGGTCGGCGTCGACGCGGTCGCCGACCTGGTGGAGGACGGCGGCATCGTCGTCCTCGACGACTTCACCCCCTGCGAGCTGTGGCCCCCGATCACCTACGGCCGCGTCGACACCCTGCGCGAGCAATGGCTCACCGACGAGCGCTTCACCGCCGTCGAGGTGATGGTCGCCTCCGACGCCAGCGCGATCATCGCCACCAAGCGCTGAGCCCGACGTCGGCAGCACGCGGCACCGGAGGTTGAGCAAGCCGGGCGGGCGAGGAACGAGCCCGACCGGCGCCGACGAAACCTCGCAACCGACCTCGGGAACGCTGGCAAGGGAGGGTTGCCGGGGTTTCGTCAGCGCTCGCTGGCGCTCGCTTGCTCAACCTCCGGCCGCGGCCAGTCCTCGGAGGTTGAGCAAGCCGGGCGGGTGAGGAACGAGTGCTGCCAACGCTGGCAGGGCTCGGTTGCCGGGGTTTCGTCAGCACTCGCTGGCGCTCGCTTGCTCAACCTCCGGCCGCGGCCAGTCCTCGGAGGTTGAGCAAGCCGGGCGGGCGAGGAACGAGCCCGGCCGGCGCCGACGAAACCTCGCAACCGACCTCGGGAACGCTGGCATGGGAGGGTTGCCGGGGTTTCGTCGGCGCTCGCTGGCGCTCGCTTGCTCAACCTCCGGCCGCGGAGCGTGCCGGTGGCCCCGCCGGTGGTGGCGGGGTGTCGGGGCGGGGTGGTCAGGGCTCGGCGAGTGCCGGGGTGGGGCCGAGGGGGGTGGTGCCGTGGTGGTCTCGGGGGTAGGCCGTGCCTGAGGGCACGGTCCACCGGTAGGACCCGGGATGCTCGACGAGGTAGCGCCACGCACCGTGGGTCTTCGCCCGGTGATGACGACGACACAGCGGGGCGAGGTTGCACGAACAGGTCGCGCCACCGCGACTGTGGGGGCAGACGTGGTCGAGGTCGCAGCGCACCGCTGGCTTCTGGCAATGCGGGAACACGCAGGTCAGATCACGGAGCTCGATATGCCGGCGGAGCCGGTCGGGTGCTTCGTAGGCCTCGACGTGCACGTGTTGGTTGAGGTCGATGACGGGTCGGATGAACACCTTCGCAGCGTCGTTGACCCAGGTCTTGATGGTCTCGACGGTGACCGGTGTCCGGGTGGTCTCGCAGCGGCCGACTTCAGGGCTGTCTTGGTGGAGGTGGACCACGACGGAGGGTCCGGACAGGTCGAGGGGCTGGTCGCCGCGGGCGAGGTCGCCGAGGGCCATGGAGCGGCGTACGTCCAGCGACTCCTCGCAGCCGGCCTCGCGTAGGCGGGTGGCGCCGGCCCGGAGGGCATGTTCGAGGTCTGATGCGTCGGGGACCGAGAGGGTGGCGGTCAGGTCGACGGTGCCCTCGATCGTGGGCTGGTCGAGATCGATGAGCACCCGTCGCCGGTCCGGTCCTTCGGGCTGGACCTGGTCGGGGGCGTAGCGGAGCAGGGCTTCGGTGACGAGCCGTTCGATCTGGGTGAACGAGATCTTCGTGACCGCCTGGGCCAGCCGAGTGTCGAGGTAGGCGGCGCCCTCGGGCGGGAGCTTGATGGTGGCCTCGGCGATCCGGCCGGCCTTCCATACCGCCAGCCGTCCACTCGTGACCGCGGCCCACAGTCTGGGGAGTCGGTACCGCAGCTCGAGGGCGCGGCCGAGGTAGGCACACCCCGACTCGCTAATCATCCCCAGGACCGCGGCGAGGTCGTAGGCCGCGAACTCCTCGACCACCGGGTACCCCGGCCCACCCAGATGCAGGGGTGCTTCCCCGAAGCGGTTCAGGTCGACCTGGTCGTCGGTGGTGGTGTGCTCGGCCGCCCATGCCAGGACCGCGTGGAGTTTGGCGACCTCGGCCTCGCGTACCACCGTCTCGGCGGCGCGGACCGCGGCGAGGGCCGGGTCGGCGTAGCGGGTGGCTGTGGGCATGTCTGATTCTACCGCGATCTGCGTTGATTCGCTAGTGTGTTCTAGTGAGGGTGTGGGTTGGTTCTCGGTGGTCGGGTCGGCTTGTGGGTGCCGGGGTTCGATCAGTCAATGGGCGCTCGCTGGCGCTCGCTTGCTCAACCTCCGGCGGCCGGCGGTCCCCCGAGCGGCGCGAGTCGGCGTCCTCGGAGTGAACAGGGGTGGCCGCGCATGCGGCGGCGCGGGCGGAGCCCGTGCCGGCAGCGCGTCGGACAAGCCGATCGAGAGAGGCTCGCGGTAGGACGGACGAAGTCCGCCGCGAAGCGGGCGCCGAAGGCGATCCTTGACGGCGAGGCTCGATCGGCTACGCGCGCGGCCACCCCACCACCCAGGCCGGTCGATGCACCGAGGCAACACGAGCCCGCCACAGTCGCGCAGTCGGGTGCCGGGGTTTCGTCGGCGCTCGCTGGCGCTCGCTTGCTCAACCTCCGGCCACGTCTCAGGCGCTCACACCTCGCCCGGGGCCGCCTTGCGCAGGACGATCCGCGTCCAGGCGCCGAGGTAGACGCGCTCGTCGGGGCGGATCTCGACCTTCTGGCCTGGCGGGATGGGGGTGGTGGGGACGGCGCCGAGGGCGCCGCCGACGTAGGTGCCGTTGGAGGAGCCGAGGTCCTCGACGAACCAGCGGGTGCCGTCGGTGGTGAGCTGGGCGTGGCGGCGGCTGATGCCGGTGTCGGTGCCGAGGTCGAGGTCGGGGGCGATGCCGCGGCTGCGCGAGGCCCGGCCGATCAGGACCGAGGTGTGGCCCAGTGCGATGACGGCAGGGACGCCGGGTGAGGGCAGCGGGTCGTCGCTCTGCTGGGCGGCGTACCAGTCGGGGTCGATCCAGACCTCGGCCACCCACTGCTCGGCCGGCGCCGGGGACGGGTTGGCCGGCGCCGGCTCGACCGGAGGCACCGCGGACGGCGCGTCCGCCGGGAGGTCCAGCGAGCTCGGCGTGGGCGGGTCGAGCGGCCGCGGCATCGCACCGGTGGTGAAGTCGTAGCCGCAGTTCTCGCAGAACAGGGCGTTCGCCGGGTTCGAGGTGCCGCAGCTCGGACACGCCGCCGCATCGGCCGGCGGCGCCGGAGCATCCGCCTCGGGCGGGGGCGATGCGGGAGTCGGTGGGGAGGCGTCGGCCGGGGTCGAGGCGGGGGCACCCATCGCGATGCCGCAGGTGTCGCAGTAGTCGGTGGCCTCCGACTCGTGGCCGGCCGGGCAGGTCTGGCTCACTTCTTGATCCGGGTGGTCTTGGTGGAGGCCGTGTCGAGGGCCATCTCGTCGGCCTTGTCGACGCTGCGCTTGAGCCGCACCGTCCCCTCGGCCTCGTTGTCGACGTCGACCACCTTGCGCAGCTTGGAGGTCGCCTCGTCGTTGCCGGTGGCCGCGGCGAGCTGGACGGCGCGGCCCAGCTTGGTCGTCGCCGTCGCCTCGTCGCCGGCGGCCTTGGCGGCCAGGCCCTCCTGGATCATCTCGGCCAGCTCGGTCTGCCCGGTGTAGTGGGCGACCTGCTGGTCGATCTTCGCGGTCAGCTCGGTGTCGCCGGACCAGGTCGCCTTCACCAGCGCCTGGGTGAGGACGTCGTCGCCGATCGCGAGCTGGACGCGTGCGGCCAGCTGCTCCTGGCCGATCGCCTTGGCCGCGACCCGGACCGCCACGTGGTAGTCGCGGGACTCATCGGCCCATGCGCCGGTGGGATAGGAGCCGGTGAGCGGGTTGACCTCGGTACGGCGCGTGGTGAGGTCCTCGACGGTGGGCGCGACCTGGCGCACGAACAGGATCTGCGCGCCCTGGGGAGCCCACACGCGCAGCTGGGCATCGGCGACGCCGCGGGCCATCGAGGCCTGCATCATCTCGCGGAACTGCTCGACCATCTGGTCGGGCGTCGGGATGATGTCGACGGTGCCGAGCAGCGCCTGCGAGATCTGGCGGACCTCCTCGACCTGCCAGTCGGTGCCCGCACCGCGGCAGTCGCACTGGAAGTAGCCGGTGGCGCGGGCGATGGCGGCGTCGAGCTTGCCGGTGTCCTCGCGGTTCTCGCCGTCGGTGAGGAGGATCGCGTGCCGCTGGGTGATGCCCTCGACCGAGCCGAACAGCTGCCCCGCGAGGTCGAGCCAGGTGCTCATCGCGGTGCCGCCGCTGCCGACGAACTGCGCGACCGCGGCCTGCGCCTCGGCGCGGGTCTCCGGCGACATCCGCACCATCCCCGGGCCGGAGCTGACCTGGGGGTAGGCGAGCATCGCGCGGTCGGAGCCGGCGATGACGGCGAACCACACGCCGTCGAGGATCTCCCCCACCGCGGTGGAGGCGGCCTGCTTGGCCGCGGCCATGGTGCTGGGGCCCATCGATCCCGAGGTGTCGACGATGATCACCTCACCGGCCGAGGCGCCGCCGTCGGACGCCGCCGATCCGGCACCCGTGCAGGTGACGGTGACGATCGCGTTGACGTCGGTGCCGCCGTCGGGGAGGAACTCGTTCTGGTAGACGGTCGCGTTGAACTCAGCCATCGGTCTCCCCTTGGGTGGTCTGATCGGTTGCTTGCCCGGTCTGCGGTGATCCGTGCGGTGATGCCTGCGGTGAGGACATTGTGCCGGGCACCCGGGCGAGGGTGACGGTGATGTTGTCCTGCCCGCCGCACCGGTTGGCGAATCCGACCAGGGCGAGGGCGAGCGCCTGCGGGTCGGAGGTGCCTGCGGCCGCGATCTGCGCGGCGAGGTCGGCCGGCTCGGAGGCGTAGTTCCACAGCCCGTCGGAGCAGTTGAGCACCCAGCCGGGCCCGGTGACCTGGTGCGCGCTCACCCGGGGTGTGAGGTCGGGGGCGTCGATGCCGAGCCAGCGGGTGATCGCGTGCCCCTGCGGTCCCTCCTCGGCCTCCTTGCGGGAGACGCCGGCGGCGATCTGGGCCTGGGCCACGGAGTCGTCGACGGTGAGCTGGCGCCCCTCGCCGGTGTCGGGGATCCAGTAGGAGCGGGAGTCGCCGATGTTGGCGACGTGCAGCACCTCGCCCTCGACGACGACGGCCGAGAACGTCGCCGACGGCGGATGCTGCGAGCCGTCCTCGGTGAGCGCCACGATCGCGTCCTGCGCGGCCTCGACGGCGCTGGCGAAGGTGCGGCTCACCGCGGCGGTACGGCTCTCCGCGGTGCCCATCCCGCCGGGCATCGGCACGAGCAGCGCATCGCGCGCGGCCTTGGCCCCGGCGAGCGAGGCGACGTCGGAGTCGTCGGTGTTGGAGACGCCGTCGAGGACGACGAGCACGGCGCGGTCGCCGGAGGCGAACAGGGCCATCGCGTCCTCGTTGCGCTCGTGCCGGATGCCGCGATCGCTCACCCCGGCCACCCAGTCGGCCGGCGACTCGCGGAAGTGGTCGCGCTCGCTGGGGGCCTTGGCGCCGCACGACCCGCAGTAGCCGTCGGCGTCGACCACTCCCCCGCACTGCAGGCACGGCCGCGGGCCGGACACCGGCTTCGCGCCGGGCGCGCGGGTGGCCGCGGTGAGGTCGAAGGGGGCGGCCTCGTCGGCGACGTCGGCCGGACGTGGCGCCGCGGCGGGCGCACCGTCGCCGACGGGCTTCCCGCACGCCTCGCAGAAGGCCGCGCCGGGCGGCACGGGCTCGGCGCAGTGGGGGCAGGTCATCGGGCTCCTCGGATCATCAGGTGAAGGACCAGTTGCGGACGGCGTTGGCGCGGTTGACCAGCTCGATCCGCTCGGGCAGGTCGGGGGCGTCGCGCGCGAGCAGCCGGTAGGTGCGCTCGATGCCGTCGCGCAGGGAGGGCTCGTCGGCCGTGATCGCGCCGATCGTCGCCTGCTGCGCTCCCTGGGCGGGGGCACCGCCGCCGGTGACCAGCGCCAGCGCCTGCTCGAGGATCCGCACGGTGAACCGGCCGTGGGTGGCCGGGTCGAGGGAGGCGGAGTCGATGGAGGTCATCGCCTGGTCGAGTACCGCGAGGTCGGCCGGACCACCGCTGAGCAGCACCTCGGCGCGCAACTGGCGGCTCTCGGGGTAGCCACGGCTGGTCCGGGGCACCAGATCGAGGGCCGCGACGGCGCCCGTCGCGTCGCCACGGGCCGACCGGATCCGGGCGACGCCGAAGGCCGCCGGGGCGACGTAGGCGGCGTCGGTGGCCGCGCAGGTGAGGTAGAGGCTCTCGGCGATCTGCGGCTGCCCGCCGAGCTCGCAGGCGGCCGCGAGGGCCAGCTTCGGGGCGAGCTCGCCGGGCACCTGCTGGTAGACGGCGTTGAAGGCGGCCGAGGCGCGCGGCCAGTCCTGCTGCTGCATCGCGGCGAGCCCCTCGACCCACAGCGCCCGCCACTCCCACGGGTCCTCGGCCAGCAGCTGGGCCGAGACGTCGAAGGCGAGCGCGGGGTTGTCGGACTCCAGCGCCGCACGGGCGGTCGCCAGGAGGACCTCGGGCGACTGCTCGGGCGCCTGGCTGGTCAGGACGTTGAGCAGCTCGCCGGGCGTGGGGGCTCCGATCCCGCTCAACCAGGCGTACTGCGGGTCGGTGGTGTCGACGCGCAGCAGCGGCAGCTGCGACCAGGTGAGGACGCCGCGGGAGGTCGTCGGCGCCTCGAACAGCGGCGAGGCGGCGGAGGTGAGCGCGGTGCCGGTGCTGGTGCGGGCGACGGTCTCGCGCAGCACGCCGAGCATCTGGGTGCGCAGCTCGTCGATCGAGGAGAACCGGTCGGCCGGGTCGGGCGCACAGCACTTGGCGATCAGCCAGTACAGCGAGTCGTTCTCGGCGAACAGCGGGGTGCTCTCGACCGGCGGCAGGCTGTGCAGATAGGTGCCCTGGTAGCCGCGGAACTCCATGCACAGCACGACGAGGGTGCGGCCGATGGTGTAGATGTCGGAGGCCACGCTCGGGCCGACCTGGGCGACCTCGGGCGCCTGGTAGCCGACCGTGCCGTAGATCGCCGACTCCTCGTCGTCGATGCGCCGGACGCCGCCGAGGTCGATGAGCTTGAGCGCGTCGCCGACCTGGATCATGTTGTCGGGCTTGAAGTCGCAGTAGACGAGCCCGAGATCGTGCAGGTAGCCGAAGGCCGGGAGGATCTCCAGGACGAAGGCGAGCGCCTGGTCGACCGGCAGCGGGTCGTAGACGCCGCCGCCCGCCTGCATCCGCTCCTTGAGGATGTCCTTGAGGGAGTGGCCGCCGACGTACTCCATGACGATGTAGCCGGCGCCGTCGTGGGTGACGAAGTTGTAGATCTCCACGATCAGCGGGTGCTCGACCTGGGCGAGGAACTGCTGCTCGGCGATGGCGGCGGCCAGCGCGTCGGGGTCGCCGGAGTTGAGCAGCCCCTTGAGGACGACCCATCGGTTGGAGACGTTGCGGTCACGGGCCAGGTAGATCCAGCCGAGCCCGCCGTGGGCGAGCGCGCCGGCCACCTCGTACTGGCCGCCGACCAGGTCGCCGGGTAGCAGCTTGGGCGTGAAGGAGAACTCCTGGCCGCACTGGGCGCAGAACCCCTCGGTGCGGCCGGGCTGGCCGTCGCGGCCGCGACCCACGGGGTTGCCGCACTTCGCGCAGGTGCGCTTGCTCTCGGGGACCATCGGGTCCGGCTTGATCGCGGCCGCCGGGTCGACCGGTGCGGCGGGCGGCACGCTGGTGAGGCCGGCGCCGATGCGGGCGGCCCGCAGCCGCTGGGAGCCCGAGCGCACCCGCCGTGTCGACGACGTCCCCGCCGCGCGCGCGGACCCGAAGCGTGCCGAGGGCACCTGGGACGACGACGTCCGGCTCGAGAGCGCCTCGTGCGCGACGGGCGTCGTGCCGGCCGAGGCCGCAGGGGCCGCTCCGGCAGGCTCCGGGGCGGCGCTGCCGGCCATGCCGCAGGTGTCGCAGTAGCCGTCGCTCAGGGTGCCGCCGCAGCCGGGCTGGGCGCAGGCACCGGTGGCCGCAGCAGGGGTCGAGGCAGCAGCGGACGCGGGCGCAGCAGCTGCCGGCGCGGCGCTCGCGCCGGGGTCGGGGGCCATGCCGCAGGTGTCGCAGTAGCCGTCGACGACGGTGCCGGCGCAGCCGGGCTGGGTACAGGCGGGTCCACTCACTTCGACACGTCCTTGGTGGTGAGGGCGGTGAGCCAGGACTGGTAGGTGGTCACGAGCTGACGGCAGACCGCCATCGGCGCCGGACGGCGGGCCAGCACGTCGCGGGCCTGCTGCTCGCTGGCGGCCAGGTCGGCCTCGGCGGCGACGCCCAGGCCGTCGGCCTTCGCACGCAGGCCGTCGAGCAGACCGACCAGCTCGGTGTACTCCGCCAGCGCGGCGGAGTAGCGGTCGTGGGCCAGCGTCATCGCCTGACCGACCCGGTCGAGCCGCTCGAGATAGGGCTCGAGCGTCTCCATCGTGTTCGGGATGGGACCGAGCGCCTCGACGTCGGGGACGGCGTACTTCGGCGCGGGGTCGACGGTGGCGACGCACTCGGCGGCAAGCGCGGTGAGGGCGGTCTCGCGGCTCTCGAGGTCGGCGCGGATCCGGCGCGCCTCCTCGACCCGGCCGCGGGCGTCGCGCCGCAGCTGGTTGCCGACGATCAGGTCGCGTTCGTAGAGCGCGGCGTCCTGCTCCAACGGCGCCAGCAGGCCGCCGACGTCGGCGCCACGGCCGGCCCGCTCGGCGACGTCGTTGAGCCGGACCATCAACGCGGCGAGTCGGTCGACGGCGTCATCGCGCAGCAGCGCGGGTTCGAGGGCCACCTGGTCGCGGATCCGCTCGAGCTGGGCGCGCAGGTCCTTGACGCGGCCCGCGGCGTCGCCCGCGCCGGGCGAGAGCTCGACCCGGGCGTGCAGCTGGCCGGCGAGCGCGTCGCAGAGACGGCACGCCTCTGGCACCGACATGCCCGAGGCGGTCGGGTCGTCGGCGCCGCGGCTCCAGATCAGGGTGGCGATGCGCTCGCGGTTGGTGGGTAGCACCCGGCCGCCGTCCCACAGCGTCCACATGCGGGCGTAGCGGTCGGAGACCGACTTCCACAGCGAGAGCGCCAGCGACATGTCGGCCGCGACCTCGTCGCCGCGTCCGGCGGCCAGGGCGGCGGCGTCGAGGTCGTCGAGCTCGCTGCGGCGCAGCCGGACCCACTGCTCCAGGCCGGTGAGGTAGGCCTGGAGCTCGTCGGCGGCCGGGGCGCTGCCGAGCGCGCCGGGCGCCGCGGGGGCGGTGTGGGTGAGGTCGACCATGGTGCTCGCGCTCATCGGCCGTAGACGGGCGGGGGCTGGACGCCGGGCACCTTGAGCTGGTCCTTGAACCACTCGTCGTAGGAGGCCTTCCAGCGGCCGTCGGCGCGCATGTACTCGAGCACCTGGTTGATCAGGCGCACCAGGTCGACGCGGTCCTTGCGCACTCCGATCCCGTAGGGCTCCTGGCTCAGTCGCTCGGTCTTGAGCACCTCGGCGTAGGGGTCCTGGGCGGCGAAGCCGGCGAGCACCGTGTCGTCGGAGGTGAAGGCATCGGCCTCGCCGTTCTGGAACTTCACCATGCACCGGGAGTTGTCGGGTGCGGTGACGATCTCGGCGTCGGGCACGAGGGTGCGGATGTTGTCGACGGTGGTGGTGCCGGCCGAGGCGCAGATCTTCTTGCCGGCGAGATCCGCCGGCGTCTCGATGCCCGACCCGCTGCCGACCAGGATCTTCTGGCCGGCGTCGTAGTAGACGGTGGAGAAGGCGACCTGCTCCCAGCGCGAGCAGTTGACGGTCATGTTCCGGGCCACGATGTCGACGGTGCCGTCCTGCAGGAACGGGATCCGGTCGGCGGCGGTGATCACGCGGTACTCCACGTGGCCCGGCTCGCCGAAGATCTTCTGGCCGATCGCCTCGGCGAGGTCGATGTCGAAGCCCTCGAGCTGGTTGTCGTCGGGGTTGCGCGAGCCGAGCAGGTAGGTGTCGCCGGCCACTCCGGCCACCAACTTGCCCGACTTCTTGATCTCCTGCACCGACTTGCCGCTGCCGACGTCGCCGGTGGGTGCGTAGGAGCGCAGCGCGCTGGCGTCGTTGGTGCAGTCCGGCGGCGGCGCGGCGCTCGGCGCGGCGGGTTCCTCCGGCTTGGGAGTGGTGGTCTCGTCGTAGCCGCCGCAGCCGGCGAGCAGGACGAGCGCGGCGAACGTCGCGAGGCCGGTCTTGAGGCGCATCAGAAGTACTCCTTGCGGCGGACGTCGATGCCGCGGGTCACGGCACCGGCCGCGGCGAGGGCTCCGAGGATCGTGACCACGATCAGGGCGAGCGAGATGCCGTCGCCCGACCCGAAGCCGTCGCTGGCCTCGGCGCCAGCATTCGCGGCCCTCTCGGCGGCGGCGGTGTCGAAGCGGTTCAGCACCGCGGTCGGCGCCTCGTCGGCGGTGCTGGTGGCCAGCTCCACGGCCTTCTCCCAGTCGCCCGCGTCGTCGAGGTCGCGGACCTGCTGGTGGGCGGCGACGTACTGCTGCCACAGGTCGCCCAGCACGCCCGAGTCGTCGACGGCCGCGGCCTGCTCGTCCCACTTGGCCTCGTAGGTGGCGCCGGAGCCGCGGTTGATCAGCCCCTGGCTCTCCAGGGCCTTGGCGTCGTTCGCAGCGGTGCGAGCGGTCGCGGCGTCCACGGCGTCGCGGTACGCGCCGTCGCGCAGGGCGTCGTTGCGGTCGTTGCGCACACCCGCGTGGATCGCGGTGGCGACGCCGAGGATCGCGACGATCAATGCGGCGATCGCCAGGCCGGCGTTGACCCGCCGGCGGAAACGCCGAGACACCTGCTGGTTGAGCCAGATCAGCACGGCGAGGGTGAGCAGCGTCAAGACGATCAGCCACCACGGGTGCTGGGCGTCCATCTCGTCGACGGCCCGCTCGGAGTTGGCGTCCACGACCGCCTGGATCATCGGCAGCGCCTCGGCTCGCAGCAGCGTGCCGGCGTCGTTGAGGTAGGCGATGCCGATCGGGAACTGCTGGCGGTTGTTGTCGCGCGCCTGGGCGACCGAGGTGGTGTAGTCGGAGATCGTGGCGTTGAGGTCGGCGAGGACCTGCCGGTCGGCGGGCTGGGCCTCGGCCGCGTCGGCCACCAGGCGCAGCGCCTTCTCGATCGTCTCGTCGTACTCGGCGCGGGCCGCGGGCGGCTCCAGGCCGCCGACCAGGAAGGCGTTGGTGGCGACCGCGTCGGCGCGCAGGAGCAGCGACTGGATCTCCTGAGCCCGGACGACCTGCTCGGTGTTCTCCGCGGCACGACCGTTGGCCTGCCAGCCGAGCAGCTGGACGGTGGCCGCGAGCGCGCCGAAGAGCACGCACGCGACGATCCCGATCGTCTGGATCCGGTTGAGGAGCCGAGGCACGTTCTCGGTGAAGCCGCTGCTGGACGGGACGACCGAGGCGTTCGCCGCGCGTCCGGTCACGGCGGTCGCGCCGGCGGACTGCGGTGCCGGGGCGGGCTGGGAGGCGGTCTGCGTCATGAGGTCTCCCCAGCATCGGTGACGGGTTCGGTGACGAGGTCGACGACGCCGACCGGAACCTCCTCGCCGGGCGGCACGAGAGTGCTCTCGGGGAGGTCGTCGGGCTCCAGCGTGCGCAGCTGCTCCAGCGACGGCGCCTCGATCTCACGCAGCCGCCAGGCATGGCGCCCGATCGCCGCCTCGAGCAGGTTGCGCACGTAGCGGGCGTTGCCGAAGGTCGGGCCGCGCTGCACACCGGCGAGGAGCTCGCGCAGCCGCTCGAGGACCGGGTCGGCGGCGTCGTACTCGGCGGCGGTGGCCATCGAGGCGAAGATGGCGACCAGCTCGTCGTCGGTGTAGTCGGCGAAGTCGATGGTGGTGCGGAAGCGGCTCTCGAGGCCGGGGTTCTCGGAGATGAAGACCGCCATGGGCAGCGGGTAGCCGGCGACGATGACGACGAGGTCGTCGCGCCGGTCCTCCATCTCCTTGACCAGGGTGTCGATCGCCTCCCGGCCGTACTGGTCGCCCGAGAGCGAGTAGGCCTCGTCGATGAACAGCACCCCGCCGGCCGCCGAGGCCACCACCTCGGCGGTCTTCATCGCGGTCTGGCCGAGGTAGCCGGCCACCAGCTCCGAGCGGTCGACCTCGACCAGCTGCCCCTTCGAGAGCAGGCCGAGGGCCTGGTAGATCCCCGCCACCAGACGAGCGACCGTGGTCTTCCCCGTGCCCGGGTTGCCGTTGAAGATCATGTGGCGGGTGATCGTCGCGGACTTCAAACCGGCCTCGGCGCGCAGTCCCTCGACGCGCAGCACCGCGGCCTGCCGGTGGATCTCGGCCTTGACGTCGGCGAGCCCGACCAGCGCGTCGAGCTCGGCCAGCAGCTCCTCGACCGTGCGGGCCGGCGGCTCCGGGGCGGCGTCCGGCGTCGGCTCCGCGGGCGGCTCGGCGGGGGCGGCGGCGACCGGCGCCGGGTCGGCGTCGGCCGGCTCGGCCGGCTCGGCCGGCCCGGGGGAAGCGAGACCCGAGAGGCCCATCCCGGCCAGCTTGCGCTGGACCACGGAGAGCTGCTGGAGCAGCGATCCGGCGACCTCGTCGCCGACCGTGGGCGGTACGGCCCGCGCCGCCGGCTCGCTGAGCTGGGCGGCGCTCGCGGTAGCGGCGTTGCCGGTGGCCCGCGGGTCGGCGGATCCGAGGCTCGCGGCCGCGACCGCGACGTCACCGAGGGCTGCGGCGTACGCCGGCGCCTGCGCGGAGCCGGTGGTGGCGAGCAGGCTCATCGACGCCGTCGGTGCCGCGCGGTAGCGGCGGCCGCTGGAGGCGGCGTCCTGGAAGGACTCCGCGGACGCGGGCCGTCCGGTCTCGGCACACCAGTCGACGAACGCGCCGGTGGAGGGCTCGGCGACCGTGGCGGCCAGTGCCTCGCCCTCGCGCCGGGCGGTCGCCGGGTCGATGCCGGCGTCGCGGGCCACCTTCTCCAAGGCGTCCAGCGCCCCGGCCAGCGTCGTCTGGTTGCTCATCGGGTCCCCTTCATGTCGGGCTGCCCAGCTGCAGGTCGGGGCCGCCGTCGGAGGATTGCCCGAACTTCGCGTCGAGGAACATGCCGTGGGCGATCAATGCCTGCGCATCGGCCCGGTTCGCGGCGTCGAGGATCTTGTCCATCGTCGAGCCGAGCAGCTCCAACTGCTCCACGAGCACCATCAGCGAGGTCTTGTAGCCGTCGATGGGCCGGGTGTCGGCCCACTCGCGGGGCAGCCGCAGGTAGGCACCGATCGCCTCGGGCAGGTAGCTGGTCGCCGTGGCCACCACCGAGTAGCCCTCCTGCGAGCCGAGGCCGAGGTTCCGGATCCGCGGAAGCGTGTCGTTGATGGTCCGGGCGATCCGCACGACCCGCGTGGTGATCACCGCCGGCGCGTTCGCCGAGGCCAGCTGGGCGTGGACCCGGTTGAGCGCGGCCAGCACGTCCTGCTCGGTGGGAGGTGCGGGCACGGCCCCTTGACCGGCATCGGCAGGCGCGCCGGAGCCCCCGCGGCGTCGCTGCCACCAGTCCCTCAGTCCCACGCGCCGGTCAGTTCGTCAGTTGAGCGGCTGGGTGGACAGGTCGAGGGTGCCCGCGGCGTTGCGGGCGTCGTGCTGCTCGACCCGGTCGAGGTAGGAGCGCGACTTGGCGACCTCGGTCTCGAGCACGCCGATCGTCGTCGACATGTTGTCCAGCGCCTTGAGCTTGAACTCGTCGATGGAGTCCATGGTGGCGTAGATGTTGGCGAAGGCGGCCTGGAGCTGCTCGATGCCGATGGTGGAGGACGCCGCCTGCTCCTGGATGCGGGCGGAGTTGTCGCGCAGCATCTCCGAGGTGCGCTGGATCATCCCCGACGTCGTGGTGTTGAGCGCGCTGATCTGGTCGAGCACCAGCTTCTGGTTGCCCAGCGCCTGCGCCACGATGACCGCCGTGCGCAGCGCGGAGACCGTGGTGGTGGAGGCCCGGTCGACGCCCTTGATGAGCTCGACGTTGTTCTTGATGATCACGTCGATCGCCAGGTAGGCCTGGATCGAGACGGCGAGCTGGGTGAGCAGATCCTGGTGCTTCTGCCGCACGTAGAACAGCACGTCCTGGCTCATCGTCTTGGCGGCCTCGGGGTCGCTCAGCTCCAGCTCGGCGATCTTGGCGGCGAGCTTGGCGTCGAGCCGCTCGGCGACGTAGACGTACTGGTTCAGGCGCCCCATGACCGCCCACAGGTTGGTCTTCTCCAGGTTGAGGGCGACGTTGTCGCGCTGCAGCTCGTCCTGACCGTTGCGCAGGCTGTGCAGGATGCCGTTGAGCTGGGTCTGGGAGGACTGGTACTTGCGGAAGTAGTCGGTGATCTTGTCGCCGAAGGGCAGGATGTCGAGCCAGCGCTTGGCGCCGGTGGCCTGGCTGGGGTCGAGGTCCTCGACGGTGCGGCGCAGCTCCAGCAGGGTCTTGCCGACCGTGGAGCCCTGGGCGATGCCGCCCTCCTTGAGCGCCTTGACCGGCTGCTCGAGCATCCGGTTCGACGTCTCGGCCGCCTTGCGGATCTCGGCGTCGCCCATGGTCCGGACGTTCTCGGCCTGGGCGGCGAACTCGGGGCTGCCGGCCTGGGTGCTGCTCAGCGCCGAGAGGAAGCCCTCGACCTTCGCGTCGAGCTCGGGCAGGACGTCGGCGGCCACCGGCGGCGCCATCTTGGGCGCCTGGGTCTCCGCGACCGGCGCGGGCGCCTCGGGCGCGGTCAGCGTGATGACGGGGTCGGGCGGGGCGAGGGGCGCGACGGCGGCCTCGCCGCCCGGCTGCTCGGGCGTTCCTGCGGTCATGCCGCGAAGTGTGTCACGCAGATCGCGATGCGTCTGCGGTGGACAGGGGTGAGCCTCCTCGGAGGTCGAGCGCCGACGAAACCTCGCAACCCTCCTCGGGAACGCTGGCACGGTCGGTTGCCGGGGTTTCGTCGGCGCTCGCTGCGCTCGTTTGCTCAACCTCCGGCCCCGGGGCAACTCCCCGGAGGTTGAGCAAGCCGACGAGTGAGGAACGAACTCGCCTGACGATCGAGTGCCGACGAAACCTCGCAACCGACCTCGGGAACGCTGGCAGCGACGTCCGCTCGGTAGGGTCGGGCGGGTGAGTGAGCGAGCGGTGACGCGGTGGGCACGACGGGTCCTGCCTCGGCGGCTCGGGCGTCGCAGGAGCCAGCCCCAGAAGCCGGCGGACGGCGCCGCCTACCGTGGCGACTTCGCCGGCCAGGTGCAGATCACCTACGCGCCGAACCCGAACGGCGTCGCCGACCCGGGCGAGATCGTGTGGGCGTGGGTCCCGTTCGAGGAGGACAACTCGCGCGGCAAGGATCGCCCGGTGCTGATCCTGGCCCTGCACGAGGCGGACCTGCTGGGCCTGATGCTCACCAGCAAGGACCACGACGGGCGCCCGGACGCCGAGTCGTGGTTCGACGTCGGCGCCGGGGCGTGGGACCGGCAGGGCCGGCCCAGCGAGGTGCGGCTGGACCGGGTGCTGCGCCTGGCGCCGTCCGCGGTGCGCCGCGAGGGGGCCACGCTCGACAAGGCGCGGTTCGACCTGGTGGTCGCCGCGTTCCGGGCGCAGATCAGTCGCTGAGGTCGACGACGAACAGCGGCATCAACGCCTGCGTGATCGGACCGATGCCGAGGGCGAACAGCACGGTGCCGAGCCCGAGCCCGCCGCCGAGCAGCAGCCCGATGAGCACCACGCTCACCTCGAGGCAGGTGCGCACCAGGCGCAGCGACAGTCCTGTACGCCGGGCGAAGCCGGTCATCAGGCCATCGCGCGGGCCCCGGCCGAACTGCGCGCCGATGTACATCGCCGTGGCGATGCCGCACACCACGACGCCACCGGCCATCAGCGCCACGCGCGCCGGCGTCGGCCCGGGCACCTCCAGGACGGCGAGGGTGGCGTCGGCCGAGACGCCGACGACGACTGCGTTGGCCACCGTGCCGAGGCCGGGCTTCTCGCGAAGCGGGATCCAGAGCAGGAGCACCACGAAGCTCATCACCACGACCGCCTGTCCCAGGGTCAGCGGGACATGGCGGATCAGACCGGAGTGGAGCACGTCCCACGGTGCGAGACCGAGGTCGCCGCGCACCATCATGGCCAGCGAGACGCCGTAGAGGATCAGCCCCGCGAAGAGCTGGGTCAGGCGTCGCGGCAGTCGGCCGGCGCGCAGCTGCGCGATCGGGCCGAGGTCGACGAGGGCGGTCGGGGCCATGGCTCCATGGTGCGCGCGGATTGGCATTGGAATCGATAGCCAATCGTGGAAAAGTGGCCTGCATGGCCCAGTCCATGCCGCAGTCCATCTCCGGATGCCGAGTCGCCGCGCTCCTCGGCCGCTTCGATCGTTCCCCCGCCTACGCCGGACTCGCCGACGGCCTGACCGAGCTGATCGGCGACGGCCGGATCGGGCTGGGGGTCCGGCTGCCCAGCGAGCGCGAGCTCACCGACGCCCTCGCCGTCTCGCGGACCACCGTGACCCGCGCGTACGCCGTCCTGCGCGACAGCGGGTACGCCGAGGCCCGCCGCGGCGCCGGCACCTTCACCCGCGTGCCCGGCGGCCGGTCGCGCGTCCACGACCGCGCGCTGCTCCCCAGCCCCGAGGACGGCGACGCCATCGACCTCAACTGCGCCGCGGCATCCGCACCGCCCGGCATCGCCGCCGCCTACGCCGAGGCGGCCGCCGAGCTGCCCGCCTACCTCGCCGGGCACGGCTACTTCCCCGCCGGCCTGCCGGAGCTGCAGGCGGCCATCGCGGCGACCTACGAGGCGCGCGGCCTGCCGACCGAGCCGCGCCAGATCATGGTCACCCCGGGCGCGCTCACCGCGGCGTCCATCGTCGCCCAGGCCTACCTAGGTCGCGGCGAACGCGCCGCGGTCGAGTCGCCCGGCTACCCGAACGTGGGCCGCGCGATCCGGCACAGCGGGGCGCGGGTCACCGCGATGCCGGTCGACCCGGACGGCTGGGACCTCGACGCCGTCGGCGCGACCCTGCGCCAGGTCCGCCCGCGACTGGCCTACATGGTGCCCGACTTCCAGAACCCCACGGGCCATCTCATGAGTGAGGCGGACCGGCAGACCTATGCGCGGCACCTGCGCCGCGCCGGCACGTTCGCCGTGGTCGACGAGGCGCACCAGGCACTCGCGCTCGACGGCCAGTCCATGCCGGCGCCGTTCGCCGCCTTCGACGAGCGCACCATCACCCTGGGCAGCGCGAGCAAGTCGCACTGGGGCGGGCTGCGGCTCGGCTGGATCCGGGCTCCCCACCACGACGTCGAGCAGGAGATGGAGCGGCTCACGCAGGCCCGGCTCGGACTCGACCTCGGCGCGCCGGTGATGGAGCAGCTGGTCCTCGCCCGCCTGCTGACCGGCTCGCCCGAGCTGGTCGACCGGCACCGCGACCGGCTGCGGACCCAGCGCGACGCCCTGCTCGCGGCGCTGGCCCGCGAACTGCCGTCGTGGCGTTTCCGGCGACCGACCGGCGGCCTGGCCGTGTGGTGCGAGCTGCCCTCCGGGAGCGGCACGGCGTTCGCGGCCCGCGCCGAGCAACATGGCGTGATCATCGCCCCCGGCCCGGCGTTCGCCGTCGAGGGTGGTCTCGACCGCTTCGTGAGGATCCCGTGGACCCGCCCGGTCGCGGAGCTGGACGACGCCGTCGGACGGCTCGCCGCCGCCTGGTCCGGCTTCGCCGCGGCCACCGGAGGACACGGCTCTCCCGGACGAGTGCTCGTGGCCTGACGCCCTAGTTCAGCCGCAGCTTCTTCTTGCCGGGAAGCACCCGGATCGTGCGCTGCACGGTGGTGGTGTTGCCGCGGGTGTCGGTGACCTTCAGCACCACGCGGGCCCGGCCCGGCTTGCGGAGGACGACCTTCGCGTGGGCGCCGGTGCGGACCTGCTTGCGGATCTTCCACCGATAGCCGCTCACGCCCGACCAGACGTCGACCGCAGCGGCCCGGAGGTGGAGGGGCTTGCCGGCCCGCACCCGCTTCGGCACGCGTAGCGAGGTGACCCGCGGCCCGGAGGCGTCGTAGGGCAGCACCCGCTCGGGGGTGCGGTCGCCGGGCAGATACGCCACGACGCCGTTGCCGTCGTTGTCGACGCCGACCTGGCCCAGGGTCCAGATGATGGTGCCGCGCAGGGTCTGGGCCGGGCCGAGGCTCGCGTCGCCCTTCAGCGCCTGGGCTCGCAGACCATAGGGATCATCGACCTGTCGCCACGCGATCAGGCCCCCGCGAGGGCCTCCGGCGATGCCGATGTCGGCCGACTCCTGGGTCTCCAGCAGGCGCGGCGCCGTCCACGCCCCGGTCGGGCCCTGCACCGCCATCGAGACCGGCCCGATGCCATAGGCGCCCGAGAGCAACGCGACGACCCGGGTGCCCACGGCCGCGGCACCGACGACGGTGCGCTCGGCGTAGCCGATGGCCGGCCGAGCGGTGGCGCTCTGCCACGAGGCGCGCGCCGCGACCCGGCGGGCGGTGACGGCGCTGAGCCCCGCGGGATACCGGGTGGTGCTGCTGAGGAGGGTGGTGACGCCGTCGCTGCCGCGCGCCAGGCGCAGGTCGCTGAAGAGGTCGCCGTCGGCGACGAAGCAGGCGCCGCCGCCGTGGGCGGAGCGGTCGCCGGTGCCGCTACGGGACTCCAGACGACGCGGCTTGACGCTCGCGCCGATCCGCAGGTCGGCCACCATCAGGTCGCCCTGGTAGTGGCACGGCACGTCGACGTCTCCGGCGAAGTACTGCTCGTTGACGTAGGCGAGGCGGCCGACGCCGTCGGCGGTGACGGTGAGCTGGTGCATGACGTCGCGCTGACCGCCGACCGGCGCGGGCAGGGTGAGGGTCTGCGGCGCCTGGCCCGGCGCGAACACCTGGACCATGGTGCGGGGCGTGCCGGTCGCGCTGACTCCGGCGACCCACAGCCGGCCCTGGTCGTCGAGGACGACGCCGCCCACGGCGGGCCGCACGCTGGTCGAGCGTGGAGCCAGCCACGCGGACGTGCCACTGGGGCGGATCGCGACCCGGTAGCCGCGTCCGGCACCGCCGTGCCAGACCGCGGCGAGCGAGCCCGTGGAGCCGCCGACGACCTGGAGCCCCCAGGGGTCGATGCCCGGCGCGGCGTGCTCGATGGTCGTCGTCGCGCCCCAGGGTCCACCCGGGCGTCGGACGAGGACCTGGAGTCCGCCGGAGTCGCCAGGCACGTCGCGGCCGATCACCACGGTCCCGTCGCCGGCCATGGCGGCCACGGGGGTGCCGGACGACGGCGCCCCTCCGAAGGTCTCCATCGGCGCCGGGAAGCCCGGTTGCGCCTGTGCCGGCAGCGCCCCGAGCGCGCCCGACGTCACGGCCAGGCACCCGGCCAGGAAGGCGACGAGCGCCGGTGCGATACGGGTCCTGAGCGCGGCGCGACGGGGTCGATTCAGCCCCCGTGGCCCACTGGCCCCTTGAATATCTGCGCTGGTGCGCATGCGTGTAGAACTCCCCCCGACCGACATCCGCCCGAAGGCTCGGTCGCGCGACAATGTATTCGGACGACCCGCTGAGTAACAATCGAGTCCACAGGTCTAGACCACCAGGCGAGACCCGTGCCGCCGCCAGGGCGCGGCACAGCGGGCTGCGAGCCGCCTCGGGCCGGTTCAGACCAGGTCGATCGAGCGAGCCGTGCGCACCGACATCGCGGTCTCGATCTCGGCCAGCACCGCGCCGTCGATCGCACTGTCGACCGACAGCGCGACCAGCGCCTCACCGCCCTTGGCATCGCGCGAGACCTGCATCCCGGCGATGTTGACGCCGGCCTCACCGAGGATCCGTCCGACCGTGCCGACCATGCCGGGCCGATCGTGGTAGGAGAAGAACGCCAGGTGGTCGGTGGGCTCGAGATCGATGTCGTAGCCGTTGACCTCGACCAGTCGCTCGCGCTGGCTGATGCCGACCAGGGTGCCGCTCACCGAGACCTGCGATCCGTCGGCGAGGGTGCCGCGCAGGGTGATCAGGTTGCGATGGTCGGGGCTCTCGGTGTTCGCCACGAGCCGGACCTCGGTACCTCGCTCGGCCGCGAGCAGGGGCGCGTTGACGTAGGAAACCGAGTCCTCGACGACGTCGGTGAAGACTCCCTTGAGCGCGGCCAGCTCAAGGACCTTGACGTCGCTCTCGGCGATCTCGCCGCGCACCTCGACGTCGATCTGCTGGGCGACCTCGCCCGCGACGCCGGTGAAGATCCGCCCCAGCTTCTCGGTGAGCGGGATCCCGGGGCGGACCTCCTCGGCGATCAGGCCGCCCTGGACGTTGACGGCGTCGGGCACCAGCTCCCCCGAGAGCGCCAGCCGCACCGACCGCGCCACCGACAGGCCGGCCTTCTCCTGCGCCTCGTCGGTGGAGGCGCCCAGGTGCGGGGTCGCGACGACGTTCTCGAGGTCGAAGAGGGGGCTGTCGGTGCACGGCTCGCTGGCGAAGACGTCGAGACCGGCGCCCGCGATCCGCCCCTCGGCCAGGGCGTCGTACAACGCCTGCTCGTCGACGATGCCGCCCCGCGCCGCGTTGACCAGCACGAGCCCGGGACGCGCCGCGGCGAGCTGAGCGGCTCCGATCAGGCCGGTGGTCTCGGGGGTCTTGGGCAGGTGCACCGACATGAAGTCCGACTCGGCGACCAGGGTGTCGAGGTCGACCAGGCGGACGCCGACCTGCGCTGCGCGGCCGGCCTGCACGTAGGGGTCGTAGGCGATCACGTTCATCCCGAACGCCGCGAGCCGCTGCGCGACCAGGACGCCGATGCGGCCGAGGCCGACGATGCCGACGGTCTTCTCGTACAGCTCCACGCCGGTGTAGCGCGACCGCTTCCACTCCCCCTCGCGCAGGGCGGCGTGCGCGGGAGAGATGTGCCGGGCGGCGGCGAGCAGTAGGCCGACCGCGAGCTCGGCGGCCGAGACGATGTTCGACGTCGGGGCGTTGACCACCATCACCCCGGCCATCGTCGCGGCGCGCACGTCGACGTTGTCGAGCCCGACGCCGGCCCGCGCCACCACCCGCAGTCGGCGCGCGGCGTCGAGGACCTCGGTGTCGACGCGGGTGGCCGAGCGGATCAGCAGGGCGTCGGCGTCGGGCACGGCCGCGAGCAGGGCCGCTCGGTCGGCGCCGTCGCAGTGCCGGATGTCGAAGTCGGAGCCCAGCTCGGCGAGCGTCGCCGGGCTCAGCTCCTCGGCGATGAGCACGACAGGGACGCGATCGGCGGCGTGGATCACAGCGGTCCTCGGGGTGGCAGAGCTGGGAGCAAGGTGGCGGCGCACGACGCTGTGCCGGCCTCACGCTACCCGAACCTCGCGGGCCAGACCCCTCGGACCATATTGGGTGGTCCATCGGATCGCCGGTGTCGTAGCCTCGTGCTCGTCACATCCCCGGCGAGAGGCGCTGCCTTGGAGATCTGAGACCAACGTCCACGTTGCTCTCTCCCCCGAAGGGGTTCTCCATGCCTGCCCACAGCTCTGTCCCCGCCACGGCGAGCACTGCTCGCACGTCGGTCATCACCCTCGCCGGAGTCGATCTCTCCTGGCCCGACGGCACGCCCGTGCTCAGCGGCCTGGACCTGTTGGTGCCACCGGGCCGCTCCGCGCTCGTCGGCGCCAACGGCGCCGGGAAGTCGACCATCCTGCGGCTGGTCGCCGGCCAGATCGCCCCGACCGGCGGCCAGGTGGCCGTCTCCGGGCGCCTCGGCTACCTCCCCCAGGACCTCACCCTCGATGCCCACCGGGCCGTCCCCGACTTCCTCGGCATCGAGGAGACCCGGCGTGCCCTGCGTGCGATCGAGGCCGGCTCGGTCGACCCGGCCGACTACGACGCGGTCGGAGACGACTGGGACATCGAGGAGCGCACCATCGCGACCCTGGGGCGTCTCGGGCTGCCCCTCGACGCGCTCGATCGGCGCCTCGGGGAGCTCTCCGGGGGCGAGGTGGTCCAGCTCGGACTCGCCCGGCTCCTGCTCGCCCGGCCCGACGTCCTGGTCCTCGACGAGCCGACCAACAACCTCGACGCCGCCGCGCGCGACCGACTCCTCGACGTCGTCTCGACCTGGACCGGGTCGCTGCTCGTGGTCAGCCACGACCGCGAGCTCCTCGAGCACGTCGACCGGATCGGTGAGCTGCGCGACGGCTCCGTGCGCTGGTACGGCGGCGGCTACAGCGCCTACGCCGAGCAGGTCGCGGCCGAGCAGGAGGCGGCCGAGCAGGCCGTGGCGACGGCTCGCTCCGACGTCAGGCGCCAGCGCAACGACCGCGCGGAGGCCGAGCGGCTGCTGGCCCAGCGCAAGCGCCAGGGCGCGCGCAACGCCGTCCGCTCCAACATGGGCAAGGGCGCCCAGCACTACTGGCAGAACCGCTCGGAGAAGAACGCCGCCCGCTACCGCAAGCTGCACGACGAGCGCCTCGGCGCGGCCCGCGAGCGACTCGAGCAGGCCGAGTCGCGGCTGCGCGAGGACCGCGAGATCCGCGTCGACCTGCCGGACACCGCGGTGCCGCGGGGCCGGGTCGTGCTGCGCCTGCACGACCTGGTGCTGCGCAACGGGGTGGCGGTCGCGGGCACCGGCCAGCTCGGGCTCGACCTCAGCGGCCCGGACCGGATCGCGCTGGTCGGCGGCAACGGCGCCGGGAAGTCGACGCTCCTCCACACGGTGACCGGCCGCGTCGCGCCGGCGTCGGGGCGGGTCGAGGTGGGTGTGCCGGTGGGCCTGCTCCCCCAGCGCCTGGACCTGCTCGACGACGAGCTCACCGTCTTCGAGAACGTCGCCGCGGCCGCCCCCGGGGTCGACCCGAACACGGTGCGCGCCGCCCTGGCCCGCTTCCTGTTCCGCGGCGAGCGTGCCGACCGTCCGGCCGGCACGCTGTCGGGCGGCGAGCGCTTCCGCGCCAGCCTGGCCGCCGTGCTGCTGGCAGCGCCGGCGCCGCAGCTGCTGCTCCTGGACGAGCCGACCAACAACCTCGACTTCGCCTCCTACGACGCGCTGGTCTCCGCCCTGTCGGCCTACCGGGGCGCGCTGATCGTCGTGAGCCACGACCAGGGCTTCCTCGAGGACCTCGGGATCGACCGGGTGGTCGAGCTCGGTGGCGAAGACTGACTACCCGCCGGCGTGCGAGGCTGGAGCATGATCGACGACGCGGACCTGACCTACCTCCGACGCTGCGCCGACCTGGCCGAGCAGGCGCTCGAAGGCGGCAACGGGCCGTTCGGCTCCCTGGTCGTGCTCGACGGCGAGGTGCGCTTCGAGGACCACAACCGCGAGACCGAGACCGGCGACGCCACCCGGCACCCGGAGTTCGAGATCGCCCGGTGGGCGGCCGGAGCGCTGACCCCCGAGGAGCGGGACCGCGCCGTCGTCTACACCTCCGGGGAGCACTGCGCGATGTGCTCGGCGGCGCACGCTTGGGTGGGGCTGGGCCGGATCGTCTACGCCGTCTCGAGCGCGCAGCTGGACCGGTGGCGCGCCGAGTGGGGCCTGGATGCCGCCCCGGTGACCACGCTCGCCATCGGGCAGGTGGCCCCCGGGGTCGCCGTCGACGGCCCCGCACCCGCCCTGGAGGACCGGATGCGCGAGCTGCACCGGCGCTCGAGCCGCTCCTGAGGTGTGCGGCCCGTCCGGCTTGTTACTGACCGTTGTTACTACTGACCTGCGCTTACAAGAGCAGGCCAGAGGTAACAACGGTGGGTAACAAGCGACCGCCGCCGGCTACTCGAACAGCGCCTGACCGACGTACTCGCCCTCGCCGATGCCGGGTGGGACGGCGAACAGGGCGGAGCCGGTGGTCTTGAGGTACTCCATCAGCGCGTCGGTCTTCGCCATGGTGTTCTGGATGGGGATGAAGTGGGTGTCGGGGTCGCGGACGAAGGCGATGAAGAACAGTCCGGCGTTCAGGCCGCCGAGCGCGTCGCTGCCGTCGACGAAGTTGTAGCCGCGGCGCAGCATGCGGGCGCCGTCGTGGAAGTCGGGGTGGACCACGCGCACGTGGGAGTCGACCGGCATCGTCGGCGAGGTGCCGGTGATCGCGTCGAAGTCGATGTCGGCGAACTCGTCGCCGCCCGACAGCGGGCCGCCCTCGCCCTTGGTGCGGCCGATGAACTGCTCCTGGTCCACCAGGGGCTGGCGGTCCCAGGTCTCGATGCGCATGTTGATCCGGCGCGCGCAGAGGTAGGAGCCGCCGACGAGCCAGGCGGCGGCCGGGTCGTCGTCGGCGCCGACCCACAGGTGCTCGTCGAGGGCAGCGGTCTCCTCGGCCTTGAGGTTGGCGGTGCCGTCCTTGAACCCGAACAGGTTGCGCGGCGTCTCCTGGGAGGTGCTGGTCGAGGAGGTGCGGCCGAAGCCGAGCTGCGACCACCGCACCGAGGCGCGGCCGAAGGCGATCCGGGCCAGGTTGCGCACCGCGTGGACGGCGACCTGCGGGTCGTCGGCACACGCCTGGACGCACAGGTCGCCGTCGGACTTGGCCGGGTCGAGGGCATCGGCTGGGAAGTGGGGCAGCCGGCGCAGGGCTTTGGGACGTCGGTCGGCGAGGTCGAAGCGGTCGAAGAGGGAGGGGCCGAAGCCGAAGGTGATCGTGAGACCCGACGGCGGCAGCCCGATCGCCTCGCCGGTGTCGTCGGGTGGGAGCAGCGGGTCCCCCTCGACGGGGCCGACCTCGCCCGCGGCCTCGCCGCGGGTCAGCCGGTCGGCCGCGGCGGTCCAGTCCTGGAGGAGGCCGATGAGCTCCTCGCGGTCGTCGGTGGTGACGTCGAAGGCCGCGAAGTGCAGCCGGTCCTGCGCGGGTGTGACGATGCCGGCCTGGTGCTCACCACGGAAGGCGTAGGAACGGGCGGCGGTCGACCCGGAGTCACCCTCGTCGGCGCTGGCGCGGCCGACGGCGAAGGCGCCGGCCACCCCGGCGGCGGCCACTCCGCCGCCGAGGAGTCCGCGCCTGGAGATCCGGGGCGTGCTCATCTGATGATCATGGCCGATCGGTCACACCACGGCCGCGGTGAGTCGGCCGAGCGGCTCGGAGAGGGCGTTCACGGCGTCGGAGAGCTCCTTGATGTCGGCCTCGCTGACGTCGGTGTAGGTCTTGAACCCCTCGCCCTCGCGCTGGGCGTCGAGCAGCTTCTGGAGCTCCCCGAAGCGGGTGGTCAGCTCGGTGGCAAGCTCGGGGTCGTTCTTCTCCACGATCGGCTTGAGGCCGTCGAAGGCGACTCGGGCGCCGTCGACGTTGGCCTGGAAGTCCCACAGGTCCGTGTGCGACCACGCCTCCTCCTCGCCGGTCACCTTGCCCTTGGCGACCTCCTCGAGTAGGCCGCGGGAACCGTTGGCGATGCCGTCGACGGTGTAGTCGAGGTCCTGGATCCGGGTGTCGAGCTCCTCGGTATTGGCCAGCAGGTCGTCGGCGTACTTGTCGCGCTCGGCCTTGGTCAGCGGCTGGTAGTCGGCGCCGGCCTCGGCGGGCCAGAGGTCCTTCTCGAGCTTGTGCCAGCCGGTCCACTCCTGGTTCGGCTCGAGGTCGGCCTCGCGCAGGTCCATCTTCGGGTCCAGGTCGCCGAAGGACTCGGCCACCGTCTCGATCCGCTCCCAGTGGGTGCGGGCGACCGGGTACAGCGCGCGGGCGGCGTCGTCGTCGCCGGCCTTGTAGAGGTCGACGAACCGCTTGGTCTTCTCCAACAGCTGGGAGGACTGGTCGCGCACGTAGAGCTTGTAGTTGGCCAGGGCCTGGTCGACGAGCTCCTGGTCGGAGGCGCTGAGCTGCTTCTCGCCCTCCTCCGACTCGGTCACGGTGAACTCCGAGCGGATCCCCTCCCCCTTCATGCCCGGTCGGCACGACGCGAAGTAGGCGCCGGCCGGAGCGTTGACGGTGAGCCGGTTGCTGCTGCCCGCACCGATGTTCTCGATCTCACCGACGACCCGGAGACCGTCCTCGCCGAGCAGGTAGAACTCGGTGACGTCGCTGCCCTTGTTGCTCACATCGAAGGTGAGGGTGCCGGCCGGCGCCTCGTCGCCGGAGATCGTGCAGGCGTCGTCGGTGGACTCGACGGTGAACGCCCGGCCGCCCTCGGCCTGCTTGGTGCTCTCGGTGCCGCACGCGACCAGAGCCGGCCCCGCGAGCAGGAGTCCGGCGGTCAGGAGGATTCGGGTCTTCACGAGGTGGCTTCTTTCTGTGGCGATCCGGCAGGAGCGGGTGCGGGCTGTTGCGGACGGCGTCGGCCGCGGGCCCGGAGGAGGAAGATGGTCATCACCGGGACGACGTAGAGGATCCAGGCGAGCCCCTCCAAGACGGTGGGAGTCGGCGTGAAGTTGAACATGCCGGCCAGCAGGGTGCCGTACCACGACCCGGCGTCGTACCACCCGGAGATGTCGAACAGGTGGTTGCCATAGCCGGGCAGCACGTCGATCTCCTGGAAGTCGTGGATGCCGTAGGCGAGCACCCCGCCGGCGACCAGGACCAGCAGTGCGCCGGTCCAGGTGAAGAACTTGCTGAGGTTGATCGTCAGCGCGCCGCGATAGATCAGGTAGCCGATCACCACCGCCGTGGCGATGCCGAGCAGGGCTCCGATCAGCGGCGTCGACGTCGTCTGGAAGCCCTCGGCCTTGTCGCGCCCGGTGGCGTCGCGGGTGTTGGCCCAGAGGATCGCGGCGGTCTCCATGCCCTCGCGGCCCACGGCCAAGAACGCGATGATCGTGACGCCTAGCCAGCTGTCGGCCGCCGCGTCGAGCTTGCCGCGCAGCTCGCCGGCGATGCTCTTGGCCGCCCCGGCCATCCAGAACACCATCCAGGTGACGAAGACGACCGCGATGATCGACATCGTGCCGCCCAGGAGTTCCTTGGAGCGGAAGTCGAGGGCCCGCGACTGGAAGCCGAGATAGAGCGTGAAGCCCACGCTCAGGGCCACCGCGATCCCGACGCCGAGCCAGATCCACTTCAGCTGCGAGCGGCGCTCGGACTTGACCAGGTAGGCCACCAGGATGCTGACGACCAGCGCGGCCTCCAGGCCCTCGCGCAGACCGATCAGGAAGTTACTGAGCACGAACAACGAGAGTACGCCTCAACACTTAGGTTTGCCTAACCAGGGTTGAGATCGGGTCGGGGAGACCGTTCCCGACCCTGAGACCGGCTCAGGGTCGGGAACCAGGGTTGGGTCCGGCGTCGTCCCCGATGTGGAGAGGGTGGCTCAGCGACCAGAGTTCTCGACATGATCACAGTCGAGAACCTCACCCGCACCTACGGCGGCTTCCGCGCCGTCGACGACGTCTCGTTCACCGCGCAGCCGGGCCGCGTGACCGGCTTCCTGGGGCCCAATGGAGCCGGCAAGTCGACCACGATGCGGATCCTGGTCGGCCTGACCCCCGCGACGTCTGGCACCGCGACCATCGCCGGACGGCGCTTCGCGGAGCTGCCGAACCCGGCGCGCGAGGTCGGCGTCCTGCTCGACGCCTCGGCCCAGCACGCGGGCCGCACCGGGCGCGAGATCCTCACCATCGCCCAGCGCACGCTCGGCCTGCCCGCCTCCCGCGTGGACGAGATGATCGAGCTGGTCAGCCTCACGCCCGAGGAGTCGCGGCGCCGGGTGCGCAACTACTCCCTCGGCATGCGCCAGCGGCTCGGCATCGCCGTCGCCCTGATCGGCGACCCCGGCGCCCTGATCCTCGACGAGCCCGCCAACGGCCTCGACCCCGCAGGCATCCGCTGGATGCGCGACCTGCTGCGCGGCTACGCCGACCGCGGCGGCACCGTGCTGCTCTCCTCGCACCTGCTCCACGAGATCGAGGTGATCGCCGACGACCTGGTGGTGATCGGCAACGGCCGCATCGTCGCCGACGGCACCAAGGCCGAGCTGCTGGCCGGGGCCGGCACCTTGGTGCGCTCCCGCGACGTCGAGGGCCTGGCTCGTGCCCTCACCGAGTCCGCGATCACCGCCACCCCCACCAGCGGCGGCCTGCGCGCCGACGCCGACGCCGAGCTCGTCGGCAAGGTCGCCCACGCGGCCGGGATCGCGCTCATGGAGCTGCGGCCCGCCGACGGCGCCGGGCTGGAGGAGATGTTCCTCGAGCTCACCGCCAGCAACCAGCGCGAAGCCCTCACCCAGACCCCGAACGGCCAGTCCTCGAGCGGCCAGTCCTCGAACGGAGCAGCAGCATGAGCACCATCGCCCCCACCGCCCACCCCGCCCAGGCGACCGTTCCCGGCAAGCCGATGCCCGGCATCCCGTTCTCGCGGGTGGTCGGCGTCGAGCTCCGCAAGATGTTCGACACCCGCTCGGGGATGTGGCTGATGTACAGCATCGGCATCCTCGCCCTGCTCGCCACCGTCTCGGTCATCTTGTTCGCGCCCGACTCCTCGCTCGACTACGAGTCGTTCGCCTCGGCCATCGGCTTCCCGATGGTCGTGATCCTGCCGATCGTCGCGATCCTCTCGGTGACCGGCGAGTGGAGCCAGCGCACCGGCCTGTCGACGTTCACCTTCATCCCCCACCGCGGCAAGGTGATCGGCGCCAAGGCCGTCGCCGCCCTCCTGGTGGGCGTGGTCTCGATGATCGTCGCGATGGCCGTCGGCGCCGTCGGCAACGTGGTGGGCTCCACCATCGCCGGCGTCGACACCACCTGGAACGTCTCGGTGATGGAGCTGGTGCTCATCACCCTGGCCAACGTCCTCGGCATGGCCGTCGGCTTCATGCTCGCCGTCCTGTTCCGCAACACCCCGACGGCGATCGTCCTCTACTTCGTCTACAACTTCGTGCTGACGACCGCCGCCAGCATCCTGGCGGTCAGCCAGCAGTGGTTCGAGGACATCCGCGGCTGGGTCGACTTCAACTACGCCCAGTCGGCGCTCTTCGAGGGTGGCCCGACCTCCGAGCAGTGGGCGCAGATCGGCGTCTCCGGCCTGTTCTGGCTGGTCATCCCGCTGACCATCGGACTGTTCACCGTGCTCCGGTCCGAGGTCAAGTAGCCCCTCGCGAATCACGGCAGGGCCCGGCGTCGTCATGACGCCGGGCCCTACTGCGTGTGTGATCAGGCCGAGGCTCGGTCTGCGCAGCTCGCACTGCGGGACCGCTGCCGCCGACTGGGCGGCCTATCCCTGAACTTGGCGGCCGATATTTCGCCCGCCAAGTTCATATTTCCCCGGTCGACCGGGGAAATCCCGGCGACGAGCTCAACCTCAGGCGGGGATGACCTCGATCGCGGAGATCTTGGCCTGGTCGACGACCGAGGTGAGATCGAGGTCGACCTTGCCGTCGGTGACGGTGACCGGGTACGACTTCACCGTCGCGGTGGCGGCGCCGACCTCGGCGAAGATGTCGTAGTCGTTGAGCCGCAGGGTGCCCTCGAGGGAGACGTCGAAGACCCGCTTGCCGACGCCGCCGGTGCCGCCGCCCGGTGCGCCGAAGTAGATCTCGGCGAAGTGCAGGCGGACGGTGTAGGCGCCGTTGGGCACCGGGATGTCGAAGCTCTCCGCGCCGGTCGAGGTGGAGTACTCGGTCTGGTAGAGGACGTCGTCGGTGGTGCCGGCGATCGCGACCGCGTTGGTGTAGCTCTTGCCGCCGGTGCCGTACTGCTGGGCGCCCCACGCCACACCGCCGGTGGTGACCGCCGGGCCGCCGGCGTTGATCCGGATGGTGCCCTGGGGCGGCGGCGGCACGGTGGCCGTGGCGGTCGCGGACGCCGGCGAGCGGTTGCCCGAGGTGTCGACCGCGACCACGCGGTAGGTGACCGTGCCGCTGGGCGCCGTGGCGTCGGTGAGCCGGGGCTCGGCGAGCGGGGTGGTGTTGAGCGGCGTCCAGGTCGTCGAGCCCGGCACCTGACGCTCCACGACGTAGCCGCCGAGGTCGGCCAGGCTGACCGGGTTCCAGGTCAGCCCGACCGTGCGCCCGGACAGCGTCGTGGTCAGGCCGGTGGGCGCCGCGTCGGGGGCGGTCGTGTCGGCCGAGGCGACCGGGGCGATGTTGGTGATCAGGTAGATGTTGTCCTGGTAGTCGCAGTTGGCGCTGCCCGCGCCGCAGCCGTTGGCCACGAAGTCCTGGCCGACCAGGTAGGCGCCGGGCACGATCTTGCCCTGGAACTCCACCGGCCACATCCGGATCCCGAGCGGGCCGGTCGAGGTGGTGCTGTAGCCGGCGATCGTGATCGGGAAGCTGTCGGTGCGGGTGCTGGTGCCCTCGCGGAAGGGGGCCGACGCGGGAGCGTTGCCGCTCTGGGCGGCGCGGGGGAAGAACGACTGGCCCCACGCGCCGTCGTGAGCACCGGTCACCGGGCTGGCGATGCTGTCGCCGGTCTCACCGCAGCAGCCGTGCAGCGCGGTGAGCTGGCGGGCGGTGATCGGCTGGGAGGGATCCAGGCGCTTCCACAGGTTCGAGCGGACCTCGTTGCCCTGGAGGGGGCCGGTGCGGTCGTCCTCGAGCGGCTCGCCGATCGCCATGGTGTAGCCGAACGTGCGCGCCACCTGGGTCAGGTCGGGCTCGGTGCCGTTCTCGGGCAGCGGCTGCCAGAAGCCGCGCAGCTGGACCGGGATCGAGGGCAGGTTCTCGGCGTTCGACTTGATGGTCATCGTGGCGCCGTAGATGCCGCGGCTTCCTGTGCCGCTGAAGAGCACCTTGAGGTCGTAACTGCCTCCCGCCGGGATCGTCAGCGGCAGCGTGGTGCCGGGGGTGGAGAAGTTGCTCGTGCTCGCCCGGACGCCGGTGGCCGGGTTCAGCGGCGCCGACAGGTCGAGACTGCTGATCACCAGGGCATCGGTCGGGTCGGGGTTGGTCAGCCGCAGCGTGGCGGTGTCGTGGGTGACGGCGATCGCGTGGCCCGCGTTGGTGCCGAGCGAGTTGAGCCGGTGCATCACCAGGAAGTCGTCGTACATGCCCGGCACCGGCTGTCCGCCCACCCGCTGGGCGTCGCGGTTCTCGATGCCGATCCGCGCCAGCACCCCCGAGACGACCGAGAAGGTGGCGGACGTGGTCGTGTCGTTGCCGGCTCCGTCGGTGGCGGTGACCCGCACCGTGTGCTGCCCGGGCGTGGTGACGACGAGGCGATCGCCGGCCGGGCGCGGCACCGCGGCACCGTCGAGGGTCCAGTCGACGAACTCGATGTTGGAGCCGCCGCGGTCGGCGATCGTCGCGGCCACCGTCGCCTGGGAGATGTAGGCGCCGCTGGGGTCGGTGGCGCCGGTGGTCGCGAGCTCGACCGTCGGCGGGATGAGGTCGCCCTGGCCGGCGAGGGCCTCGATCTCGACGTAGTCGATCTTGGTGTTGGTGCCGGTGGGGGCGATCGTGAGCCGGCCGTCGGTGACCTCCACCAGGCGGGTGCCCGTCGTGTGGTGTCCGGCCGAGCCGGCCGCACCGCTGGGCACGAACGGCGCATCGAGCAGCGTGACGCCCTCGACCGAGAGCTGGTGGGACTCGGGGTCGGTGTTGGCGGCGGGGTCGCCGACGGCGGCGGTGACCCGGTAGGTGCCATTGCCGACCGCGATCTCCCACGTGCCCGTGTTGCAGTTGTTGGCGGTGCAGTTGGGCTGGCTCTGCTGCTGGTACTGCATGTGCATGAACGTGTCGAGTCGCTGGTCGGACTGCAGGTTGCGCTCACGACCGGACGTGGTGCGCGCCTCGGGCGCGGAGGTCGCGGCGTTGATCCAGCCGTAGCTCAGTCCCGAGCCCTGGTCGGCGCCGGTGCGCGTGCCGTAGGCCTGGCCGAAGTCCTTGAGGTAGCCGGCCGGCACGGCCGCCGCCTCGCTCTGGAAGTTGACCTTGATCGCGTCGTCGGCGGTACCGCCGCCGGTCGCGGGGACCACGTTGCGGACGACGAACACGACGTCGTTGTAGTCCCAGCCCGAGGTGTGCTCCTCGGTGGCGACGACGTAGGCGTTCGGGACGGTGCGGCCGCCCTCACGCAGCGGGTAGACCCGCACGTGGTTGCCGATCGCGCCGGCGAAGGTGTTGAGCGAGTCCTGGCTGTAGACCATCCGGTTGGCGAAGAAGGGCCAGCGCGAGACGAATCCGAACGTGGCCGAGCCGGGGTCGAACTGCCGTGCTCCGGTGGTGACCGGCGTGATCGTCTGCCCGTTGGAGGCAGGCGAGTTGGACGCCGAGAACAGCGCGTTCGCCGTGGCCGGAGTCGCCTGGTCGTACCAGGAGACCTGGGTGACGGGGTTGGAGTCGGTGGGCCCGAAGACGGCGATCGGCTCCACCGTCACCGGGCCGTCGGCGGCCCGCTTGAACAGTTCCACGTCGAGGGAGTCGCCGAGCAGCGGGTCGACCCGCGTGGTGGTGTTGGAGTGGATGTCGGGCGTCGCGTCGTTGTCGTCGCCGGTGTCGATGTCGAGCTGCCGGGTGTCGAAGATGTACTGCAGCGACGGCTCGTTGGAGCCCCCGACGCCGTCGGTGCCCAGGCCGCGCAGGGCGACTCCGGGGACGCTGCCGCTCGCGAGGGCGATGTTGAGCGTGGCCGCGGCCACTCCCTCCGTGTTGGGGTCGAAGGCCACCTGCACGGTGAGCTTCTCCCCCGGCGCGAGCGTCTTCGGGAGGGTGGCGTCCAGGGTGCGCGAGTAGGCCGCGGCACCGGTGCCGCTGATCGTCACCCCGGTGACGGTGGCCGCCGTGGTGCCGTCGTTGGTGACGGTGACGGTGCCCAGCGCCCCGGACCCTGCACTGGTGACGCGGTTCCCGAGCAGGCGCTCGGTGCTGAGCGAGACCGCCGAGCCCTGCTGGCCTCCCGGCACCCGCAGCAGGTAGAGCTTGGGCGCTCCGCCGGTCTGGTCGTAGGAGTTGACGTAGAGGTTGCCGGGGTTCACCTCGAGGTCCTCGACGATGTCGAGCGGGTCGTCGAAGCCGGTCAGGCCGCCGATGGTCGTGCCCTCCTGGGCGCCGAGGATCTGGCCGTTCGCGTCCTGCTGGAGGGTGAGGACGTCGTCGAAGTTGGAGTAGCGCACCACCATCAGCCGGCCCTTGAGCTTGCCGCCGAAGGTGTTGGAGCGATACTGGATGACGCCGTTCGGCGACTTGTTGAACTCGAAGTCGTAGGCCCAGCCGCGGTAGTTGCGGTCCGGGGCCACATTGGCGGCGTACTTCGAGCCGCCCGAGCCGGCGCCCTCGGGAAGACCGCCGTTGTTGAGCACCCACTCGCACCGGCTGGGGTTCGGGTGGCCGTAGTAGCCGCCCTGCTCGACGTCGAAGAGGAAGTCGCGCTGGGTGTTGTGGTTGGTCACCGCCGGCACCGACGGCGCCGTGTACGGCGTGCCGTCGATCCGGCGGGTGGCGCACACGTTCGTCACGTTCTCGCCCGGCACCTGGCCGGTGCGGGTCAAGGTGCCACCGGCGGCGGTGACGCCGGGGCTGTTGCCGCCGCTGGCGGTGCCGTTGGTGGGCGCGTAGAGGTGGCCGTTCTCGGTGTAGACGAGGTCATAGGCGTTGCGGATGCCGGTGGCGTAGATCTTGAGCGGAGCGCCCGCGGCGAACGGGTCGTAGGACCCGCCCTTGTCGACGGTGCGGACGTCGATCGGCCCGCTGGCCTGGACCCGCTGCCAGGTGGTCACCGGGTCGAAGGTGAGCATCGCCGCGGACAGCAGCGTCTCGCCCCGGTTGCCCCACGCGCCGTCCGGATCACCGGCGGCCTGGTTGGAGCCCTGGAGGAAGTAGAGGTTTCCGCCGGGGCCGTAGGCGATCGAGTTGGACAGGTGGTCCTTCTGCGAGCGCGGCAGGTTGACGAACACGTCGATGAGGGTGGGATTCACCGCGCTCGCCGAGAAGTCGACGCGGGTGAGCTTGGATCCGAACGCCTGGGACTCGTTGCCGATGTTGGCGGTGGCGTTGGTGACCCAGGCGATGTTCGGGTCGGTCTTGTCGAACACCAGGCCGATCGCGGCCCGTCCCTGGAAGGCGTTGATGGCCTGCTCGGCACCGAGGGTGCCGTCGGCGTTGATCGGGTAGCGGAACATGCCCTGCCCGACGGTGGTGGCCCACAAGAAGCCGTTGTGCACCACCAGGGAGGCGAAGTACTTGCCGTTCTTGCCGGTGTCGACCTTCTCGAACGAGACGCCGGTGACCGGCTCGAAGTCGCCGGGCGGGTCGACGACGTCGCCGGTGCCGGTGGTGAAGACCGAGGTGAACGGGACGAAGGTGCGGCCCTGGGCGTCCTTCACGCCGTTGACGACGAAGCGGTAGGTGGTGTTCGGCTTGAGGGCCGAGGTCTGCTGGAAGTTGATGGTGTCGCCGCCGCCGGAGGTGTTGGCGTTGCCGGGGACCACCGGGTCGGGGGCGCCGGGCACGACCTCCTCGAGACGAACGGTGGTGGTGTTGACCGTGGAGGACTCCACCGGCGCCGGGTTGGCGGCGGTGCCGATCAGCCGCAGGTCGCTGGCGACGCCCTGGCCCAGGGGCGCACCGGTGGAGCGGTTGACCGGCCGGGTCTGCACGATGAACGGCGCCGGGAGCGGGTTGGCCGGGTCGGCCGAGCGCACCTCGACGTAGGCGATCTTGGTGTTGGTGCCGCCGGTGGCGTTGATGGTCAGCTCGCCGTCGGTGACGCCGACGCGACCGGTGAGAGTCTCGAACTCCTTGGCGGCGGTGCCCTGGAACTCCTCGATGAGCACCTGGTTCTCGACGTTGATCGCGTGCTTGCTGTCGTACGACGTCGCTCCGGGCTGGTCGCCGACGGCCACGGTGACGTCGTAGACGCCCTCGGGAACGCGCAGCTGCCAGTCGCCGTCCTCGCAGACGTTGGTGGTGCAGTTGGCGTTCGGGACGTCGCTGAACTGCATGTGGAGGACCGAGTCGAGCCGCGGGTCGATGCCGGCCCGGCCGCGCACCCGGCCGTTGCCGACCAGCGACAGGGTCTCCTCGCTGTTCTCCTTGACCCACCCGTAGGCGAGCGTGCCGTCACCCTGGCCGACGCCGGTGCGGGTGCCGAAGGGCTGGCCGAAGTCCTTGAGATAGCCGGGCGCGGCGGTGCCGGTCTCTGCGGTGAAGTCGACCTTGACGTCGACCGGCCCGGCCGGCGGGGTCCCGTCGTCGAGCGCCTCGGCGGCGAAGTCGGCGAACCGCACGTTCACCGCGTCGGTGGCCGCCGCCGAGCGCTTGGTCGCGTAGACGCCGGCGAAGGTGACGGGGGCGGTGTTGCCCGAGGGCAGCGCGGCGCCCGCGAGGAACGCGGCCGGCACCGGGAGCGCGGGGCTCGCCGGGTTGGCGGCGTCGGTGAGCGGCGTGAGCGCACCGGACCCGACGGCGTAGCTCGCCCGGACCACCGGGCTGCC
Organism: Nocardioides epinepheli; assembly: GCF_037936805.1. NCBI lineage: Bacteria > Bacillati > Actinomycetota > Actinomycetes > Propionibacteriales > Nocardioidaceae > Nocardioides > Nocardioides epinepheli. The sequence goes on from NZ_JBBMMC010000009.1 coordinate 216,308, forward strand.
GTTCGCGGCGTCGACGGTGAGCACGAGCCGGACGTCCTGCCCGGCCGGGAACGCCGCCGAGTTCAGCTCGTAGGTGGCGCCGGGCGAGGCCACGCCCGCGACCTCCTTGACCAGCTGGACCTTGCTGGTGGTCGAGGTCAGCCGGACCACGGCGAGCTTGACGAAGTTGTCCTCGTCGAGCCCGAACCACAGGCCGGCCTGCTGGCTCTGGGTGGTGGTGGCAGCACCCGAGCTCGGGAAGGTCGGAGCGACCAGCGTCGTCGCGAGCTCGTAGCCGCCGGTCTGACCGGAGCCGCCGGGCAGGCCCACCCCGAGCGCGTTCAGCTGGGAGTTGCTGCCGGTGCTGGCGGGCGCCTTCTGGTAGGCGATGCCCTTGGTGGCCTGGATGGTGAGCGCTCCCCCGCTGACCGAGGTGAGGCCGGGCTCGAAGCCGGGCACCTCGGGCGTGGTCGGGGTGGTCGGCGCGGGGGCCTGGTCGACGCCCGCGCGGGCCGAGGGCGCCTGCACCATGGTGAACCCGGTGTCGTCGAGGCCGCCCGCACCGCCGTCGAAGGTGAGGTCGACCGGCGCGGCCACCCGGACCGCGGAGCACGCCAGCGTGCTGATCGGGTGGCAGGGTGCACCGGCCGGGGCGACGGTGAGCGCGAAGGTCTGCGTGCCCTGGGCGCGGCCGTCGCTGGCGGTGACGGTGACGGTGTACGGGCTCCCGACGGCGGTGCCCAGCGACGGGGTGCCGCCGATGGTGCCGGCGGCGGCGTCGAAGGAGAGCCCGAGCGGCAGACCGGCCACGCCGATCGTGAGCGGGTCGCCGTCGGCGTCGGTCGCCGAGACCGGAAGCGGCCCGAAGACCGCACCCTCGGTGGCGCTCTGCGCGCCGATCGGGGCGACGACCGGTGCGGTGTTGGGCACCTGGTGCTCGGCGACCGCGAAGTCGGCGAAGGCGACGGTGACCGGGGTGGTCGCGGCCGCGTTGCGCTTGGAGGCGAACAGTCCGGCGAAGCTCTGGTCGTCTCCGGCGCCGACGTCGACGCCGTCGAGGAGGGTCTGCGGGATGCTCAGCGCGTCGTTGTCGACGGTGTTGGCGTTGTCGACCAGCAGCGTCCGGGGACCGGTGCCGACGGTGTAGTAGAGCTGGACGCTGCCGCCGCCGGCCGGGGTGTCGACGACCTGGAGCTCGAGCTTGACGTCGGCGCCGGAGGCGAAGGCCGCGCTGTTGAGCTCGAAGCTCGTGCTCGGGGTGGCGACGCCGCCGATCTCGCGGACCAGCTGCACCTTGTTGGTGGTGGCGGTGACCCGGGAGACCACGGCCTTGACGTAGTTGTCCTCGTCGGTGCCGAACCACAGACCGCCCTGCTGGGCGCCGTCGGTGCCGGCGAAGGTCGGTGCGACGACGGTGGTGGTGAGGTCGTACCCGCTGGTGGAGCCCGAGACTCCGACCCCGAGGCCGTTGAGCAGGGCGTTGGGCGAGGTCGCCGCCGGGTTCTGCCCCGGCGCGCGGTACTGGATGCCCTTGGTGGCCTGGATGCGCAGCTGGCCGCCCACGACGTCGAGGAGGCCGGGCTCGTAGCCGGGCACGTCGGCGTAGGTGGGCTGCGTCGGCGCGGGAGCCTGGTCGATGGCCGGTGCCGTGGTGGTGCGCAGCGACGGCGGGTCGACCATCGTGAAGCCGGTCTGGTCGAGACCGCCGTCGGTGCCGTCGAAGCCGGCGGTGAAGGGCAGGTCGACCGGGATGTCGGCACACGGCAGGGTCGACCACCGCGAGCAGGCCTGGGCCGGCGCCGCCGCGACCTGGAGGGTGAAGGTCGCGGTGTCGGTGCCGCCGTTGCCGTCGGCGACGGTGATGGTGACCTCGAAGCTGCCGTTCACCGTGGGGGTGCCGGTCAGGGTGACGCCGGTGCCGTTGTCGGTGGCGGTGACGCCGGCCGGCAGGCCGGCGGCGGTGAAGGTGAGCGGGTCGGCGTCCTCGTCGGTGGCGGGGACCGTCACGGTCGCCTGGAGCGCCTGGCCCTGGGTCGCCGGGACGACCGCGGGGCTCGCCGCACCGGCCACCGGGGCGTCGTTGACATTGGTGACGGTGAGGACGAACGTGTCGGTGTCCTCGGCGCCGTCCGGGTCGGTGACCGTCACGGTGACGGTGAACGAGCCGGCGACGGTGGGCGTGCCGGTGATCTGACCGTCGGCGAAGGTGAGGCCGGCGGGCAGCCCGGTGACCGCGAAGGTCAGGTCGGTGTCGTCCTCGTCGGAGGCGGCGGGCCTGATCGGCTGGATCGGGGTGTCCTCGGTGACCGTGACGTCGTCGAGGGGCACCAGCACCGGGGCGTCGTTGACGGCGGTGACGGTCAGGACGAACGTCGTCGCCGCCGCGAGCCCGCCCGCGGTCGCGGTGACGGTGATCTCGAACTCGCCGTCGACGGCCGGGGTGCCGGTGATCCGCGACGAGCCGGCGTCGAAGGTGACCCCGGCGGGGAGCCCGGCGACGGTCACGGTGACCGCGTCGCCCTCCGGGTCCACGGCCTGGACCGTGATCGGCGTGAGCGGGGCGTCCTCGGTGGCGGAGACGTCGGCGATCGGCTCGATCACGGGCGCCTCGTCGACGTCGGTGACCTCGATGGTGACGGTCGCGGTGTCCTCGTCGGCGCCGGCCGTGGCGGTGGCGGTGAGCGTGTAGCGCGGGGTGGTCTCGTGGTCGAGCGCGCTCGCGACCCGCACCTGGCCGGTGGCGGCGTCGACGGCGAAGTCGCCGGATCCGGGTCCGCTCAGGCGCCACGAGATGGTGTCGCCGTCGGCGTCGCTGGCGGAGAGGGTCCCGACGACGGCGCCGAGAGCGGCGTTCTCGGCGACCTCGAAGGTGGCGTCCTGGGCGACCGGCGGGTGCTCGACGTCGACGAGGTCGATCGTGAGCGTCGCGGTGGCGGTCTTCTCGCCGTCGGCGACGGTGACCTGGATCTGGAACGGGCCGGCTCCGTCGGTGAGGGCGCCGGGGTCGGTGACCCGCACGGTGCCGTCGGGGGCGACGGAGAACACCGGGCTGGTCCCGGAGAAGGTGAGGTCGTCGCCGTCGTCGTCGGTGGCGACGAGCCGGCCCACGACGGTGCCTGCGGCGGCGCCCTCGCGCACCGACATCGACTGGTCGGCGATGACGGGGGTGTCGTTGACGTCGGTGACGGTGATCGTGAAGGTCTCGGCCGCCGACAGCGCGCCGGCCGTGGCGGTGACGGTCACGGTGTAGGTGCCGGGCACCGTCGGCGTGCCGGTGATCCGGCCGCCCTGGTAGATCAGGCCCGCGGGCAGGCCGGTCACGGCGACCGTGACGGGGCTGCCCTCGGGGTCGATGGCCTTCACGGCGATCGGCTCGACCGCGACGTCCTCGTCGGTCGTGACGTCGGCGATCGGCTCGATCGCCGGCGCCTCGTCGACGTCGGTGACGTCGACGAAGACGGTGGCATTGGCCGAGAGCTGCCCGTCGGAGACCTGCACGATGAGCTCGTAGAGCGACTGCGTCTCGAAGTCGAGCGCACCCTTCGCCGCGAGGCGTCCGTCGGCAAGCGTGAACTTCGAGGCGTCCTTACCGAGGATGGACCAGGTGAGGGTGTCGCCGTCGGGGTCGGTGGCGTTCAGCCGCGGCGTCGCGACCGCGCCGGTGAGACCCTCGGCGATGCTGACCCGCTGATCGGCCGGGAACTGCGGCGCCCGGTTGACGGCGCTCTGGACACTCAGGGTGAGCGTGCGCTCGGGCGAGGAGAGGGCGCCGTCGAAGGCGGTGAACCGAGGGGCGAACACCTTGCCCGCGGCGGAGGCCGGGACGGTGCCGCTGACGACGCCGGTGGCGGCGTCGAGGCTGAGCCAGGCGGGCAGGTCGTCGCCCCGGTAGGTCAGCGGTGCGGGGCCGTCGGAGTCGGAGCCGGCGAGCTGGAACCGGAACTGGTCGCCCACGGACACCGCGTGGGCGCCGGGGGCGGCCAGGGTCGGAGCCTGGTTGCCGATGGCGAGCCTGAAGGTGCGGGTGGCCGTCTTCGCGCCGTCGGAGACCGTGACGGTGACGTTCCAGGCCTGGCCGGTGGCACCGGCGGGGACGGTGCCGGCGATGACGCCGGTGGTCGGCGAGACGGTGAGCCAGGCCGGCGTGCCCGCCGGGGTGAGGGCGTTCGCGGGGGCGAAGGCGTGGGCGAACGAGAGCGCGCGCGGCGCCTTGTCGGGGTCGGCGGCGTTCGGGGCGACGCGGATCGTGCTGCCGGGTGTGGCGGTCGTGGCAGGGATCGCGGCGAGGTTCGGGGCCACGTTGGCCCGGACCTTCACCTTGAACCGCCGGCTGGCGGTGGCGCGCCCGTCGGTGACGGTGGCCCGCACGACGAAGCTGCGGCCCATCGCCGAGACGGGCACCGTGCCGCGGATGACGCCGGTGCGCTTGTTGATCTTCAGCCAGCCGGGCTTGCGCGGGGCCGCATAGCGCAGCGGCTTGGGGCCACCGTCGGGGTCGCGCCCGACGAGCTTGATCCGCACCTTCTGGTTGGCCGACACCGTCTGGTTGGCGACCTTGGCCAACCGCGGCGGCACGTTGGCGGCCGCCTGGGCGGTCGGCACCGCCATCAGTCCTACGACGACCGCGGCCGCCACCAGGATCGGAAAGATGAAAAGCCGTCGCTGCAGCATGCGCCCCCCATGGCGTCGTGGCCGAGCTCACCTTGCTCGGTCCCGCGGAGGCACAGTGGAACACGAGCCGGGGACATTCCCGAGCGGTTCTGGAAAGTCTTTGCCAAGTTCACCCACAGGGCTGGTGGTCTGGTCCACCGGACGACGGCCCCTCCGTCCCGGCAACCGGCGCCGCCAACGTCCCCGAGGACGGTCACGAGGTTTCGTCGGCGCTGGCGGGCTCGTTCCTCGCCCCCAGCTTGCTCAACCTCCGAGACCTGCCCACCGCGCCGGAGGTTGAGCAAGCGAGCGCCAGCGAGCGTAGACGAAACCCCCGGCAACCGGCGCTGCCAACGTCCCCGAGGACGGTCACGAGGTTTCGTCGGCGCTGGCGGGCTCGTACCTCGCCCCCCAGCTTGCTCAACCTCCGACGCCGAAAGCACCGACGACGGAACCGCGGTCCGCGGTTCCGTCGTCGGTGGTGTGCTGGCGGGGTCGAGCCGGAGGGATCAGCTCCGGGTCGCGGTGCCCTCGACGTAGTCGGAGTCGTGCGACTTCACCCACGACATGAGCTTGCGCAGCTCGCGCCCGGTCTTCTCGATCGGGTGCGACTCGCCCTTCTTGCGGAACTCGGTGAACTCCGGCGATCCGTTGTCCTGGTCGCTGATGAAGCGCTCGGCGAACTTGCCGTTCTTCACGTCCTCGAGGACGGCGACCATGTTCGCCTTCACCTCGGGGGTGATCACTCGCGGGCCGGAGACGTAGTCGCCGAACTCGGCGGTGTCGGAGACCGACCAGCGCTGCTTGGCGATGCCGCCCTCGTACATGAGGTCGACGATCAGCTTGAGCTCGTGGAGGCACTCGAAGTAGGCGACCTCGGGCTGGTAGCCGGCCTCGGTGAGCACCTCGAAGCCGTACTGCACCAGCTGCGAGGCACCGCCGCAGAGCACGGCCTGCTCGCCGAACAGGTCGGTCTCGGTCTCCTCGGTGAAGGTGGTCTTGATGCCGCCGGCGCGCAGGCCGCCGATCGCCTTGGCGTAGGAGAGCGCGAGCGGCCAGGCGTTGCCCGAGGCGTCCTTCTCGACGGCGACGAGCACCGGGACGCCGCGGCCGTCGACGTACTCGCGGCGCACGAGGTGACCGGGGCCCTTGGGGGCGACCATGAACACGTCGACGCCCTCGGGCGGGGTGATGTAGTCGAAGCGGATGTTGAAGCCGTGGCCGAACACGAGGGTGTCGCCCTCGGCGAGCTGCGGCTCGATCTCCTCCTTGTAGAGCTTCCGCTGGTGCTGGTCGGGGGCGAGGATGACGATGACGTCGGCCTCCTCGGCCGCCTCGGCCGGGGTGAGCACCCGCAGCCCCTCGGCCTCGGCCTTGGCCCGGCTCTTGGAGTCGGGCTGGAGGCCGATGCGGACGTCGACGCCGGAGTCGCGCAGCGACAGCGCGTGGGCGTGGCCCTGGCTGCCGTAGCCGATGACGGCCACGTTCTTGCCCTGGATCAGGGACAGGTCGGCGTCGTCGTCGTAGAACATCTCAGCCACGAATCTTCTTCTCTCTTCGGTTGGGTTCAGCCCGCCACGGGCGGGACGGGGACGGTGACCGGGCGCAGGGTGCGCTCGGAGATGGAGCGGGTGCCGCGGCCGATCGCGACCTGCCCGGACTGGACGAGCTCGCGGATGCCGAACGGCTCGAGCATGGTGAGGAAGTCGGCGATCTTCCCGGAGTTGCCGACGATCTGCATGGTGACGGCGTCCGGGGAGATGTCGATGACCTTCGCGCGGAACAGCTGCACGGTGTCGAGGACCTGCCCGCGGGTCTCGGCGGTGGCACCGACCTTGACGAGCACGAGCTCGCGGTTGATCGAGGCCGCCGGGTCGAGCTCGACGATCTTGATGACCTCGACCAGCTTGTTGAGCTGCTTGGTGACCTGCTCCAGCGGCGACTCGTCCACGGCCACGACGATGGTCATCCGCGAGATCTCGGCGTGCTCGGTGGGGCCGACCGCGAGCGACTCGATGTTGAAGCCACGGCGGCTGAACAGCCCCGCGATCCGAGCCAGCACGCCGGGCTTGTCCTCGACCAGCACGCTGAGGGTGTGGCGGCTCACAGGGCGTCCTCCTCGAAGTCGGGCGCGAGATCGCGCGCGTACTTGATGTCGTCGTTGCTGGTCCCGGCGGCGACCATCGGCCACACCATCGCGTCGCGATGCACGCGGAAGTCGACGACGACCGGGGCGTCGTCGATGCTCATCGCCTTCTCGATCGTGGCATCGACGTCCTCGGGCCGCTCGCACGCCAGTCCGACGCAGCCGTAGGCGTCGGCGAGCTTGACGAAGTCGGGGATCCGCTTGCTGTGCAGGTCGGTGTTGGAGTAGCGCTCGTTGTAGAAGAGCGTCTGCCACTGGCGGACCATGCCGAGCGACTCGTTGTTGATGATCGCGACCTTGATCGGGATGTCGTTGATGGCGCAGGTGGCGAGCTCCTGGTTGGTCATCTGGAAGCACCCGTCGCCGTCGACGGCCCACACGGTGCTCTCCGGCTTGCCGACCTTGGCGCCCATCGCGGCGGGGACGGCGTAGCCCATGGTGCCCAGGCCGCCGGAGTTGATCCAGGTGTTGGGCTGCTCGTAGGAGCGGAACTGCGCGGCCCACATCTGGTGCTGGCCGACGCCGGAGGCGACGATCGCGTCGGGCCCGGCGATCTCGCCGAGGCGCTCGATGACGTACTGCGGGGCGAGTCCGCCGTCGGCGGGCCGGTCGTAACCGAGCGGGTAGCGCCCCTTGATGCCGGCCACGAGGGCGACCCAGCCCTCGTAGTCGCCGGTCTGGCCCTGCTCGGCGGCGGCCTGCAGGGAGGCGATGAGGTCGGTGAGCACCTCGCGCACGTCGCCGACGATCGGGACCTCGGCGTGGCGGTTCTTGCCGATCTCGGCGGGGTCGATGTCGGCGTGGATCACCTTGGCGCCGGGTGCGAAGGAGTCGAGGTTGCCGGTGACCCGGTCGTCGAAGCGCGCGCCGAGGCTGATGATCAGGTCGCTCTTCTGCAAGGCCGCCACCGCGGCGACCGTGCCGTGCATCCCGGGCATCCCGAGGTGCTGGGGGTGGCTGTCGGGGAAGGCCCCGCGCGCCATGAGGGTGGTGACGACCGGGATCCCGGTGAGCTCGGCGAGCGCGCGCAGCTCGGCCGCGGCGCCGGAGCGGATCGTGCCACCGCCGACGTAGAGGACCGGCTTGCGCGACTCGAGGATGAGCCGGGTCGCCTCGCGGATCTGCTTGGCATGCGGCCTCGTGACCGGGCGGTACCCCGGCAGGACCAGCTCGGTGGGCCACTGGAAGGTGGTGGTCGCCTGCAGCGCCGACTTCGCGACGTCGACGAGCACCGGGCCGGGGCGGCCGGTCGCTGCGATGTGGAAGGCCTCGGCGACACGCCGCGGGATGTCGGCAGGGTCGGTGACCAGGAAGTTGTGCTTGGTGATCGGCATCGTGATGCCGCGGATGTCGGCCTCCTGGAAGGCGTCGGTGCCGATCATCGAGGCGCCGACCTGGCCGGTGATCGCCACCATCGGGACCGAGTCCATGTGGGCATCGGCCAGCGGCGTGACCAGGTTGGTCGCACCCGGGCCGGAGGTCGCCATGCACACCCCGACCCGTCCGGTGGCCGCGGCATAGCCCTGCGCGGCGTGTCCCGCACCCTGCTCGTGACGCACCAGGATGTGGCGGATGGAGGAGTCCATCATCGGGTCGTAGGCGGGCAGGATCGCGCCGCCGGGGATGCCGAAGATCGTGTCGGCGCCGGCCGCCTCCAAGGCGGTGATCAGACTCTGTGCGCCGGTCATCGAGCCGGTGGTCGAGGCGGTCATACCGGGGTGTCCTTACTGGTCCGTGCGGGGTGGGGCGTGGGGTCGGGGCAACAAAAAACCCCTCGGCCCGTGGGCTGCGAGGGGGTGACGCGCTGGCGTGCTGGGAGGTCCCAGCGCCGTCGGCGCGTCAGGTGCGTACGAGAAGGCGGTGAAGCATGCCCTCACCGTAGCCGGTGCTCCTTCGTAACCCACGCCCCAGTGTGCCACTGTCCCAGATCGCGAGACGACTGTCCCGCCATTCGAGAGCTCCGGGTCGCGATCTCAGGCGTGGTCGCGCCCCAGCCAGGTCGTGACGCACGCCTTGTTGCCCTGGGCGTCGGCCAGCACCCAGAACGCCGGTGCCCGGGCCTCGCTCACCAGCGTGCCGCCGGCCTCGAGGGCGGCGCGGATGCGCGCCTCCGCGGTCTCGGGCGGCACCCGGAGATCGAGGTGCCAGCGCTGCCGCGGGGTCTCGTGCGCCTCGGACTCCTGCGCCCAGATGGTCGGCATCGTGCCGTCGGGGTCGAGGATCTCGAGGTCGTCGCGGCTGTCGTCGTAGCCGAGCAGCGCCGACCAGAACGGCTTGATCTCGGCGAAGTCCGCGGTGTCGAGTCCCAGCTCGAGCACGGAGGTCTCCCCCGGCTGCGGCTTCGCGCCGAGGCGCGCGGCGATCTCGCTGATGGCGCGGGCGAGCCGGACGTCGCGCTGGGTCACGCCGCCGACGTCGTGGCTGGTTAGCCTGACGTCGAGGCGCGGGTAGGTGAGGTCGAGGTCGGGATGGTGGTTCATCTCCTCAGCGACCCGGCCGATCTCGTTGACCAGAGCGAGACCGGTGGCGAAGTCGCCGGTCTCGAACCGGCCGTGCAGGGCGGCGAACAGGATCCGCCAGTCCTCGAGCAGCTCGGCCTCGACGTCGTGGCCGGTGAGGACGGTCTTGTCGGTCCGGGCCGCGCTGTGGTCGTCGCTGTGGTCGTCAGTGGTGTCGTCGGTCATGGCAGCAGGGACGCTCCGATCGGTCCGGGGTTGTAGGCGACCTCCCAGCGGAAGCCGTCTGGGTCGGCGAAGTAGCCGGTGTAGCCGCCCCAGTCGCGCTCCAGCGCCGGACCCACCTCGTCGGCTCCGGCGGCGACCGCCTCGGCCAGCACGCGGTCGACGTCCTCAGGGGTGGGCACGTTGTGGGCGAGCGTGATCGGGGCGACGCCGTCGTAGGCGGCGATCGGGCCGACCTCGCCCTCGAAGCCCGCGCGACTCCACAACGAGAGCATCAGGTGCTCGCCGGCGCGGAGCATCAGCACGTCGCCGTCTTCGAAGCTCGGCTCCCAGCCGAGGCCGTCGACATAGAACGCTCGGGTCGCCGCCACATCGGCGACCGCCAGGGTCACGAAGCTGATCCGCTGGTCCATCGCTTCGACCATACGCCCGCGTCGCGATCGCGCACCAGTAGCGCGCCCTGGTGCCGCTGGTGCCGCACTAGCGGTTGCGGCGCCAGATGCTGACGTTGAGAGCGGTCGCGAAGGCCGTCCAGCCGACGTACGGGGTCAGCGCCGCCGCGGCGAGGCGGTCCTGGCGCCCGGCCTCGCGCACCAGGGCGAGGTTGAGCCCGTTGAGGACCGCGATGGTGACCAGACCGGCGCGCGGGGACTGCCGGTCGAAGAAGGCCCAGCACCACCCGGCGTTGACCGCGAGATCGGCGGCGGTGAGTGCCAGGAGCCGCCCGCGCTCGTCCTCCGGCGCCTTGGCGATCGCGCGGCCGGTGCCCCAGGCGATGAGGCTGTACATCGGCGTCCACACGATCGGGAAGACCTCGCCCGGCGGCTGCCAGTCGGGCTTGTCGAGCTTGCGGTACCAGGCGGTGTCGGTCTTGGTGCCGCGGGTGCCGACGGCGGCTGCGATGGCGGTCAGGACACTGGTCTTGAGCAGTGGGCGCATGTGAACTGCCTACCGTGCCGGGGACGCTGCACGCAACGCGGCGAGCTGTCGACCGTCCGACCCGAAGTTGCCCGGATCGAGCCAGCGCCGGTGTGCCTCGCGGATCGCCGGCCACTCCGCGTCGGTGACCGAGAACCAGTCGGTGTCGCGATTGCGGCCCTTGACGACGAGGTGGTTGCGGAACCTGCCCTCGTAGGTGAAGCCCAGCCGGGTCGCGGCCCGGCGGGACGGCTCGTTGAGCGAGTCGCACTTCCACTCGAAGCGTCGATAGCCCAGCACGTCGAAGGCCCATCGCATGAGGAGATGCGTGGTCTCGGTGGTGGCCGGCGTGCGCTGGATCCCTCTGGCGTACAGGACGCCGGCGACCTCGACCTGCCCGTGCGCCGGCTCGATGCGCTGGAACGTGGTGATCCCCGACGCCGCGCCGCCGCGCGGGACCACCGCCCAGGCCTCCATCGCGTCGTTCGCGAGGTGCTGCTCGACATGCTCGGTCATCTGGTCCACATCCGCCGGCTGCTCGACGGTGCGGTAGGTCCACAGGTCGCGGCTGGCCGGGTCGCCCAGCGTCTCGAACAGCGATGCGGCGTGCTCGCGCCGCAGCGGCTCGAGGACCACGTGTGTCCCCTCGAGCACGACGGCGTGCGGCCACGGCCGCGACGTCCACTCGGGCACGGGTGCGCCCACCGGAAGCTCGGTCATCGCAGCAGTCTCCCGCACCTGCTCTGAGCCTGATCCTAGCCCCGGGGATTGACGCGGGCGGCAGACTCGGGGCATGACCGACACCGAAGCGATCGACCTGAGCGTACCGCCGAGTGGGCCTGGGTGCGTGGAGTGCGACGCCGCCGGCGGCTGGTGGGTGCACCTGCGCCGCTGCGCGGCCTGCGGGCATGTCGGCTGCTGCGACTCCTCGCCCAGTCAGCACGCCACCGCGCACTACGAGTCCACCGGGCACCCGGTGATGCAGAGCTTCGAGCCGGGCGAGGACTGGCTGTGGGACTTCGCCTCCCAGAGCGCGGTCGCGCTCCCCGACGGCGTCAGCCTCGCCGCCCCGACCTCGCACCCCGAGGACCAGCCGGCGCCCGGCCCCCGCGGGCGCGTGCCGCAGGACTGGCGCTCCCAGATCCACTGAGAGCGCCGCTCACTTCGCTCCTCCGGCCGGGGACCGCACCAGGGTCTCCTTCGCGAACAGCCACGGCACGACAGCGAGCAGGCTCACCAGCGCCGTGGTGGCGAAGGCCCACCGGAAGCCCCACTGGTCGGCGACGACGCCGACCAGGATCGGGCCGAGGATCGCTCCGGCGTCCTGCGCCATCTGGAAGGTGCTGAGCACCGTGCCTCCCGCGCGGTCGGCACCGATCACGTCGGCGACCGTGGCCTGCTGGCCCGGATTCACCAGGCCTGCGCCGACACCGGAGACGGCGGAGAGCACCAGGAGCGTGATCAGGTCGCCGCTGAGCCCGATCAGGCCGAGGCCGATCGCGGTGATCACCAGCCCCGCCAGGACGAGCGGGCGCCGTCCGAGGGTGTCGGCGACCCGCCCGGCGACCTGCAGGGTGAGCGCGGTCCCGAGCGCGGCGAGGGCGAGCGCGACGCCGGCGACCCAGGTCTCGTCGTGCACGACCACGGCGAACTGCGGCAGCACCGCCACCCGCACGCCGAAGTTGCACCAGCCGTTGGCGAACGCCGAGGCGAGCGCGGCCCGGTAGGCCGAGGACTCCAGCGCCTCCCGCACCCGCATCGGGGGCTTCTCCGAAGCAGTGCTCTCGGGGCGCAGTCGCGCCGAGGACAGCCGGACCCCGACGACCGTGGCGGCGACGACCAGGGCGCCGGCATAGGCGATGAACGGGACCCGCAGCCCGAAGCCGGCCAGAGCACCGCCCAGGACCGGGCCGAGCATGCCGCCGATGAGGAAGGCGCTGGCATAGGCCGATGAGACCCGGCCACGGATCGTCGGCGGCGCCAGCCGCACCAGGAGCGCCATCGCCGAGACGGTGAACATGGTGGAGCCGATGCCGCCGAGGCCCCGGAAGATCAGCAGCTGCACGTACGACTGGGCGAACGCCGTCGCCAGCGACGACGCCGCGACCACCAGCAGGCCGGTGAGGTAGACGGGTCGCTCGCCGAGCCGGGAGACCAGCGCTCCGCCGGCAGGCGCGAACAGGAGCCGGAAGAAGGCGAACGCCGAGACCACCACCGAGGCCGCCGCGACCCCGACGTCGAAGCTGCGGGCATAGGCCGGGAGCACCGGCGAGACCAGCCCGAAGCCGATCGCGATGACGAAGGCGGAGCCGACCAGCACCCGGATCTCGCCGGGGATCGGCGGACGGCTGGTCAGGTCAGACCGTCCAGCACGTCGCGCACGGTGTGGAGTCCGCGCTCCACCTCGGCGTAGGACGTCGACAGCGGCGAGAGCCCCAACCGGAGCCCGTGCGGGTCGCGGTAGTCGGGCAGGACGTCGCGGCGCCACAGCTCGGCGGTGACCTCGCGCATCCGCGGATGGTTGAGGGTGACGTGGCCGCCACGGCGCTCGGGGTCACGCGGCGAGGCGAGCGTGGTCTCGGGAAGCAGGTCGTCGGCGAGCGCGATGGCGTGCTCGGTGAGTCCGATCGACTTCTCGCGCACGGCCTCGAGGCCGGCCTCGTCGAGCAGGGCCAGCATGTCCTGCAGCGCCAGCATCCCCAGCACCGGCGGGGTGCCGGAGATCATCCGGCGGACGCCGCGGGCGGGGGCGTACCCGGGTCCCATCTCGAACGGGTCGGCGGCACCCATCCAGCCCTGGATCGGCTGGGTGAGCGGAGTCGCGGCGTCCTCGAGGAGGCAGCGCGCGACGTAGCCGAACGCCGGTGAGCCCGGCCCGCCGTTGAGGTACTTGTAGGTGCAGCCGACGGCGAGGTCGACGTCCCACGCGTCGAGCGACGTCGGTACGGACCCGGCGCTGTGGCACAGGTCCCACAGCACCAGCGCGCCCGCGTCGTGGGCGATCTCAGTGAGTCGGGGCGCGTCGGCCAGCCAGGCCGAGCGGTAGGCGACGTGGCTGAGCACCACCAGCGCCGTCTGCTCCCCCACGGCCTCGGCGAGCTGGTCGGCGGTGACCCCGGCGGCGGTGTCGACGTCGATCCAGCGCAGGGTGAGTCCGCACTCGCGGGCGATCCCTTCGGCGACGTAGCGGTCGGTCGGGAAGTTGTCGCGGTCGAGCACGATCTCGGTGCGCCCGGGGCGCAGCGCGACCGCCGCCCGCATGGCCTTGTAGAGCAGCACGGTCGTGGAGTCCCCGACGAAGGTCTGGCCCGCAGCCGCTCCCAGGCAGATCCGGCCGATCTCGTCGCCGAGCGTCACCGGCAGGTCGAACCAGCCCTCGTCCCACCCGCGGATCAGCCGGCCGCCCCACTCCTCGTCGACGAAGGCGCGCAGCCGCTCGCCGGTGACCTGCAGCGGGCGCCCGAGCGAGTTGCCGTCGAGGTAGACCAGCTCGCTGTCGGCGCCTACGAAGCGGTCGCGGTAGGAGGCGAGCGGGTCGGCGGCGTCGAGGGGATGCGAGGGATGGTCGGTCACCGGCCGAGGGTATCTAGGGAACCACCGATCAACGCCAGGACGGCGCCAGCCTCATTGACCAGTGATTCCCTAGTGGTAGACCAGCGACGTGGAGATCCGCCTGCTCGACCTGGCCGACAGCGAGGAGTCGTACCGACTCGGCGTGGAGGCGTTCGGCCCGCCACGGCCCGGCGCGCCGCCGTTCGAGGTGCCCGCCGAGCTGCCTCCGGGCCGCCATGTGTGGGGCGCCTTCGACCGCGGCCGCCTGGTGGGTCGCGTCGCGGGCCTGGAGTTCGAGTCGTGGTGGCACGGACGCCGCGTGCCGACGTGTGGCGTGGCGAGCGTGGCGATCGCCCCGGAGCATCGCGGGCGCGGACTGCTGCGACCCCTGTTCGCGGCGATGCTCGAGCAGTCGGCCGAGCGCGGCGAGGTCGTCTCGGCGCTCTACCCGACCGCGCACGGGATCTACCGTGGCCTGGGCTACGAGATCGTGACCTCCTACGACACCGTCGAGCTGCCCACGACCGAGGCGGCGCTCGTGCCCCGCCCCGAGGGCATCGAGGTGCGGCGCGCAGCGACCGCCGACGTCCCCGCGATCCGAGCGCTCTACGACACGTGGGCGGCCGCCCAGAACGGCCCGCTCACCCGCACCGGTCCGCGCTTCGGGGCCGGCGACGCCGGCCTGCTCGACGACTTCACCGGCGTGAGCGTGGCGGTCGACCCCGACGACCGGGTGCTCGGGTTCGCCTCCTGGGACCGCACCGGAGGCTACGACGCCAGCGGACGCATCGAGGTGTGGGACCTCCTCGGCGCCACCGGCGACGCCTACCGGGCGCTGTGGGCGATGCTCGGGACCAACCGCTCGGCCACCGGCTCAGTGTCGCTGCGCACCTCGGGCCACGACCCGGCGCGCCTGGCGCTGCCGAGCGCAGCGTGGCCGGTCACGCGGCGACACTCCTACATGCTGCGCCTGGATCACCCGGCCGCCGCGATCGCGGCCGTCCTCGGCGGTCACGCCGGCGGCTCGGACCCGATCGCACTCACCGTGCTGGGCGATCGGCTGCGCCCCGAGCCTCGCCACCTGGTGCTCGACCCGCGGGAGGGAACGTGCGTGGAGGTCGCGGACCAGCGCCCGGCGACGACCTTCACGGCGTCCGGGATCGCGCTGCTGTATGCCGGCGTCCAGAACTGCGCGAACCTGCGCCTGCTCGGGCTGTTGAGCGGCCCGAGCGAACACGACGGCGCTCTGGATGCGATCTTCACCGGGCGCCCGGTCCACATCCGCGACTACTTCTGAGCTCGCTCGGGCATTGGCGCGCCCGGCGCTCGACTCCGGCCCGTTCGGCGCAATTGCGCGGTTCGGGTCGGCTTTGGGGGCTCGGGTTGCGCCGTTCGGCGCAATTGCGCGGTTCGGGTCGGCTTTGGGGTCTCGGGTTGCGCCGTTCGGCGCAATTGCGCGGTCCGGGTCGGTGTGAGCGGGCTGCACTGCACCGTTCGGCGCAATTGCGCGGAATGGGTCGCGCAGCCGCCGCTCCGGATCTTCCGTTTCGGCGCGATCGCGCGGATCCGGAAGATTCGACGGAGCCCATCGGGCCGTCGGACAGCCGCGTCAGAGCGACGTCATCGCACCGATCGACGTGGCACCATTCGCCCATGAGCACCCAGGACGGTCCGCAGGAGCACGACCGGCCGGGTCCGCCTCCTCCCCCGCCGTACCCGCACCCCCCACACGACCAGCACCAGCCGCCCTACCAGCCGCCGCGCCCGCAGCACCCCTTCGTGCACGACCTCTCCGGCGTGCCGGGGCCCGGTGGCCGGATGGTCGAGGTCGACCCGGAGTCGGCCGGCTTGAAGCGGGTCGAACGACCGGGCTGGGCCCTCGCCTTCGCGGCCCTCGGCGTCGTGATCATCGGGGCCTCGCTCGTCTTCGACTGGGTCGAGGCTCGCCTGTTCGACTTCGCCGACGGCGGTCCCGGCCCGCGCAAGTACGCCGGTGCGTTCTCGGCGGTCGAGCACGTGGAGGAGACCACCGCGCGGGCGTCCGATCCCCCGGATCCGGGCTTCTGGGCCAATGCGGTCTTCGGCTGGCTCGGCGTGCTCCTGACGATCGCCTGCGTCCTGCTCGTCCTGGTCGCAGCCGTCGGCCTGCGTCGGGCCGGTCGCACCGCCGCGGTGCGGATCGGCGCCCTCGTCGCGATCGTCGCGACGTTCGCGGTGGTTGCCATCGGCTATGTCGACCTCGGCACCTCGTGGGACTTCGGCGGAGGTGGGAGCAGCAGCACTCCTACCGTCAGCTCCGGGGCACCCGGGGCTCCGGGCGAGCAGGAGGCCGAGTCGGAGGTGACCTTCGACGTCGAGCCGCACCTGGGCACCGCGGTGTGGGTGCTCGGAATGCTGGTGCTCGCGGTGGCGGCCATGCTCGGGCCACGGGTCGTCCTGAAGCTGCCCGACGGATCGACGGTGGCTGCGGACTCGCCGGCCGGGCACGGGTACCCGAGCGCCGGGGCCTTCGGCGCACCCGGCACGCCCGGGTACTCCGGAGCCCCCGTACTGACCAGACGCACCCAGCTGGTGGCGGTGGTCCTCGCCGCACTCGGCGCGGTGCTATGCCTGGCCGGCTACGGCTTCTTGAGCTGGAGCACCGGCGGTGGCGACACCGTCACCTTCAGCGACGTCGGCGAGGCCGCTCGCGACGTCGGCTTCGGCAGTGGGAAGGAGATCGCCGAGGCCTACTTCGCCTGGCTGGGCTGGGCTCTGCTGGTCGTCGCGATCGCCGTCGCGGTCATGGTCGCCGTCGGCCGCACCGGCCGCGCGAGCCCCAAGACGATGCGACCGATCCTCGCGATCGCGATGGGCGTGGCCGTTCTCGTCCACCTGGTCGCGATGTTCCAGTTCGAGGCCGAGCTGAGCATCGCCGTCGCCGCCGTCAGCATCGGTCTCGGCCTGTCCCTGCTCGGCGCCCTGCTCCCGCTGCGCACCACGGCCCGCGTCGTCGTCTAGCGACCCCGGGCGCGCCGATGGCCCCGCCAGTGGGTGGCGGGGTGGTCAGGGCTCCGCGTAGGCGAGTGGGACGGGGACCAACCGGAGGTGGTTGGCTGGTGCGTGGGTGCCGGGGTTTCGTCGGCGCTCGCTGGCGCTCGCTTGCTCAACCTCCGGCCGCTGAAGCAGGCCCGTCGCGGTCGGAGGTTGAGCAAGCTGACGGGTGAGGAACGAGCCCGACAGCGCAGACGAAACCCCCGCAAGCCTCCCTCGCGAACGTCCACACGGAGGGCTGCCGGGGTCTCATCGGCGCTCGCTGGCGCTTGCTCAACCTCCGGCAGCTGAAGCAGATCCGTCGCTGTCGGAGGTTGAGCGTTGCTCGGCGGTCGGAACCGTCGGTGGCAAGGTAGAGGCCATGTCTTTCTCGGGCGAACCTCCTCAGTGGCAGCCGAACCCCGCGCAGGGTCCGCCCCCTCCACCACCGCCTCAGCCTGGCTGGACGCCCCCGCCCCCGCCACCCCCGACCCGAGCCGCTGATCCCACGTTTCGTGAACGTCTGACCCACCCGGGGTGGGCGGTCTGGCTCCTGGCCGGCGGGCTGTTCGTCATCCTGATCGCAGTGACCAAGCAGTGGGTCAAGGCTCGGATCAACCTGGCGTACGAGGGCGACGAGAGTGGGCCCCTCAGCAACACCTCGGAACGCGCCGGCCTGCCCGATGCCACCAAGGCCGTGCGGAAGGTCTTCGACCAGACGCCCGACATCATCGAACCCGGCGGGTTCGCGAATGCGTTCTTCCCGGGTGTGGCCATCGCCGTCACGGTGATCTGCATTCTGCTGTCGCTCGCCGGGGTGCTCGGTCCACGCCGGTCCGTGGTGACCACGATCGCTCGGATCGCGCTGCCTGTGGCCGTGGTGGCGGCGATCGCGCTGACAGTGCTCGCCTACTTCAACCTCGGATTCGCCCTGGGCAGTGACAAGGTGGATCCGCCGCCGGTCGTCGGCGGTGATGGCCAGAGCGCGTCAGAGGCACCGCCGCTGGCCTACTTCTATGCCTCGGTGAGACCCGAGTCGGGTCCGTACTGGTGGGTCGCCGGCCTGGTCCTGCTCGCGGCCGCGGTCATCGTCGGCCCGCGGAAGACGATCCAGAGGCGAACCTCAGATCCAGCCCGGTACCCGCATCTCGCGGCCGGCCAGTACCCCGGTCAGTTCGAGCCCGGCCAGTACGCACCCGGTCCTCAGGGCCAGGGATTCCCGCCGCCCGGCTACCCGCCGCGCCCGGTCGCCGCCCGCCCGGCGGTGGTGATCGCCGGCATCGCGGCGCTGCTGTGCTTCGCCGGCTACGCGTTCCTGTCGTGGACCGGCACCAGCCAGACCGTCACCTTCTCCGACCTCGGCAAGGCGGCACGCGACGGCGGCTTCGGCTCGGGGAAGATCTTCGCCGAGGTCTACTTCGCCGGCGTGGGCTGGCTGTTCCTCCTCGCAGCGATCGGGATCGCGGTGGTGCTCTACCTCGGACACACCGGCGCACTCGACCCGCTGCGCTGGCGCCGCCGCCTCGGCGTCACTGCCACCGTGGCGCTGGCCTTCCACGTCGTCGCGATGGTCCAGCTCGACGCCGACGGCTTCGGCATCGGCGTGTTCGCCGTCACCGCCGGGCTCATCGCCCTCGTCGTCGCGGCCTGGCTGCCGCCGCGCCCCGGATACCCCCAGCGGGCAGGAGCTATCCGGTGACCGCGCCGTGGGCGGCGGAGGCGACCGTGCGGGCGTACTTGCCCAGCACCCCGCGGGTGTACTTCGGCGGCAGCGGCTCCCAGCCGACCTTGCGCGACTCGAGGTCGTCGCCGACGAACTCCACCTCGAGGCTGCGGTTGAGCACGTCCAGGGTGATCCGGTCGCCGTCTCGCACGAACGCGATCGGACCGCCGTCGACCGCCTCGGGTGCGACGTGGCCCACGCACAGGCCGGTCGTACCGCCCGAGAAGCGGCCGTCGGTGAGGAGCAGGACGTCCTTGCCGAGGCCGGCTCCCTTGATGGCGCCGGTGATGGCGAGCATCTCGCGCATGCCGGGACCGCCCTTGGGGCCCTCGTAGCGGATCACGACGACGTCGCCCGCGGCGATGGTGCCCTCCGCCAGTGCGTCCATCGCGGCCCGCTCGCCGTCGAAGACGCGCGCGGTGCCGGTGAAGACCGACTCGTCGAAGCCGGCCGACTTCACCACCGCGCCCTCGGGAGCCAGCGAGCCCTTGAGGATCGTGAGCCCGCCGGTGGCGTGGATGGGCCGGTCGAGGCTGCGCAGGACGTCGTCGTCGAGTGCCGGCGGGGCGAGGTCCTCCAGGTTCTCGGCCATCGTCCTGCCGGTGACGGTGAGGCAGTCGCCGTGCATCAGGCCGGCATCGAGCAGCGCCTTCATGACCACGGGGATGCCGCCGATCTTGTCGACGTCGTACATGACGTACTTGCCGAAGGGCTTCAGGTCGCCCAGGTGCGGCACCTTGTCGCCGATCCGGTTGAAGTCGTCGAGGGTCAGGTCGACCTCGGCCTCGCGAGCCATCGCCAGCAGGTGCAGGACGGCGTTGGTGGAGCCGCCGAGCGCCATCACGACGGTGATGGCGTTCTCGAAGGCCTCCTTGGTCATGATCTGGCGGGCGGTGATGCCCTGGCGCAGCAGGTTGACCACGGCCTCCCCCGAGCGGTGGGCGAAGCCGTCGCGGCGCCGGTCGACCGCGGGCGGGGCGGCGGAGCCGGGCAGGGACATGCCGATCGCCTCGGCGACCGCGGCCATCGTGTTGGCGGTGTACATGCCTCCGCAGGCGCCCTCGCCGGGACAGATCGCGCGCTCGACGCGGTCGACCTCCTCGCGGGTGATCTTGCCGGCCAGGCAGGCGCCGACCGCCTCGAAGGCGTCGATGATCGTGACGTCGTTGCCGTCGACCTGGCCGGGCATGATCGAGCCGGCGTAGAGGAACACCGAGGCGAGGTCGAGCCGGGCGGCGGCCATCAGCATGCCGGGCAGGGACTTGTCGCAGCCGGCCAGCAGCACCGAGCCGTCGAGCCGCTCGGCCATCATCACGGTCTCGACGGAGTCGGCGATGACCTCGCGCGAGACCAGCGAGAAGTGCATGCCCTCGTGACCCATCGAGATGCCGTCGGAGACCGAGATCGTGCCGAACTCCAGCGGATACCCCCCGGCGGCGTGGACGCCGTTCTTGACCGCCTTGGCGAGCCGGTCGAGCGAGAGGTTGCACGGGGTGATCTCGTTCCACGAGGACGCGACGCCGATCTGCGGCTTCTCCCAGTCGTCGTCGCCCATGCCGACCGCGCGCAGCATCCCGCGCGCGGCGGCCCGCTCCAGGCCGTCGGTGACGTCGCGCGAACGCGGCTTGAGGTCGGGCTGCTGCGAGGAGTCGGCGGCGTCGTTCATGCCCCCGAGGATAGGGCTCTCCCCCACGCGGCCGGCCGGCGTGTTCAGGCCTCGGCCACCGCGCGGAGCCGGGCCAGGCCCTTCTCGAAGTCCTTCCCGACCAGGCGATCCATCGAGACCACCTTCCCGAGCACGCCCATCAGGCCGTGCTGCTCGCCCGACATCGCCCAGGTGACGTCGGTGCCGGTGCCGTTCGCCGTGGGCACGACGGTGAAGGTGACGTCGTTGGTGGCCCGGAACGGCTTGAGGAAGCGCAGGACCAGCGATACTCGCTCGGGCGTCGACTCGGTGATCTCCATCGAGCCGGCGCCGGCCTTGCGGTTGCCGGTCCAGGCGTAGTGGGCGCCGACGCCGTGCTCGGCGCCGGAGTAGGTGCGCTCCAGGTGGGGGTCGAGGTCCTCCCACGGTGACCAGGTGGGCCACTCGTGGAAGTCGTTGACGAGCCGGTGCACGAGCGCCGGGTCCGCGGCGATCGTCGTGGAGCGGCTCACGTGGTAGGTGGTCGCCATGGCCGCATCGTGGCACAGATCGGGCCTGGCGCGGATCGGTCGCCTCCGCTACCTAGAGTGATCGGATGCCGCGCCCGTCCCCTGTCGTGCTGGTGCTGATCGGCATCGCGTCGGTGCAGGGCGGTGCCGGCATCGCCAAGACCCTCTTCGACGACGTCACCCCCACGACGATCGTCTGGCTGCGGCTGGTCACCAGCGCGCTCGTGCTCGTGGCGATCGCCCGGCCGAGCCTGCGCGGCCGCAGCAGGCGGGATCTGCTCGTCGTCGTCGGCTACGGCGCCAGCCTGGGGCTGATGAACTGGGCGATCTACCAGTCCTTCCAGCGGATCCCCCTCGGGATCGCGGTCACCATCGAGTTCATCGGCCCGCTGACGCTCGCCGTCCTCGGGTCGCGGCGGCTGGCCGACCTGCGCTGGGTCGCGCTCGCCGGAGTCGGGGTGGTGCTCCTCGGCCTCGAGCGCACCGCGCTCGACCTGGTCGGCGTGCTCTACGCCCTGCTCGCCGGCGCGATGTGGGCCAGCTACATCCTGCTCGCCGGATCGCTGGGACGGCGCTCGCAGGGCCTGGACGGATTGGCGCTGGGCAGCGTGGTGGCCACCGTGCTGCTCACCCCGGCGCTGCTGGTCGACGTCGTCGTCCACGACGCCGGCGACGGACTCGCCGATCCGAGGATCCTGTTGCTGGGTGCGGCGGTCGGCCTGCTCAGCTCGGTCATCCCCTACAGCTGCGAGCTGGTCGCGTTGCGCACGATCGCTCCGGCCGTCTTCGGCATCCTGATGAGCCTGGAGCCGGCCGCGGCTGCGCTGGCCGGCCTGCTCGTGCTCGGCGAGACGCTCTCTGCGGTCCAGTGGCTCGCGGTGGGATTCGTGATCGCGGCGAGCATCGGCGCGACCCGCCGGCGCGGCACCCTGGCCGACCCGGTGCCCGACTGAACGGTCCCTGTGAGTTCACCCAAAAGTAGCGTCGCGGTGCAGCCAGGGCCCGCTGGGCCGCGTAGCGTCGAACCCATGTCACGTGCCTCCTCCCCTCTACCCGGCCGGTGGGGCGGCATGGTCCGCCGGGTCGCCTCGTGGCCGGTCAGCTCCCAACAGGGCGCGCGACGCAATGCCATGCTCGCCGCCACCTCGTGCGCTCACCGCCGAGCCGAGCGCCAGGAGGTCTCCGACTTCCTCGCCGACCGCTACCGCGACCCGACGGGCGGCCAGAGCGCCGAGGACGCCGGGAGCGCCGCCACGCGCCGGGCGCACTGACCCACGCACCGAGGGGGCGTGCGGCACAATCGCCGCATGCTGACCTCCGCCCCGCGCACCAGCGCGGCGACGTCCGTCTCGCACTGCGACGTCCTGTCCGACGACGGCACCCGGGTGCGGGCCTGGACCAACGACCCCGACGGCGTCCTCGCTGCCGCGGGGGCGCCCACCGTCGTGCTGTGCAACGGCCTCGGCACCAATCCGTGGTGCTGGCCGGCGCTGCTCGATCCGGACTGCGGCGTCCGAGTCGTCTCGTGGTACCACCGCGGCGTCGGCGGCTCGGAGCGGCCGAGGGATCGCAGTCACGTCGACATCGCCCACTTCGTCGCCGACGGCCTCTCGGTGATGGATCACTTCGGGCTCGAGCGGCCGGTTCTGGTGGGCTGGTCGATGGGCGTCAACACCATGTTCGAGATCGCCGCCCGGCACCCGGAGCGGGTGGCCGGACTGTTCGCGGTCGCCGGGGTGCCCGGAGACACCTTCTCCACGATGCTCGCGCCGCTGGGTGTGCCTCGCCCGGTCGCGCGGGCGGTGACCGTGGGCCTCTCGCGCGCCCTGTCGGTGTTCGGCGCACCGTTGTCGCCGGTGGCCCGCAACCTGCCAATCGGGCGTCGGGCGGTCGGGGTGCTGTCGCACTCCGGCTTCATGCTCCCGGTGCGCGACCCCGACGTCGTCGCGGTCGCCGTCAAGGACTTCCTCTCCACTCCCATCGACTGGTACTTCCACCTGGCCCTCAGCACGTCGCGGCACGCCCGCGTGTCCCTGAGCGGGATCGACGCACCGGCCTGCTTCGTGGCCGGGCGCTACGACATCCTCGCCGGATCCCGAGACCTCGCGACGGCGGCCGAGCGGATGCGGGACGCCGAGTACGTCGAGCTCCCCACCTCCCGCTTCATCGGATGGGAGCGCCCTGAGGAGCTGCACGCGCTGCTGCTCGAGTTCCTGGCCAAGGTCGGCTGATGCGCCGCCTCTCCTGGGCCGTGCCGGCCGTCGTGACGTGTGCCCTGCTCGCCGGTTGCGGCAGCGACGAGTCCGACGACCCTGCCGACGAGCAGAGCGCGCCGACGTCCACCTCGACCCCGCCGCCCACCACCTCTGAGCCTTCGGGGCCGTCGGGACCGTCTAGCACGCCCGGCGGAGAGTCGCCGAGCACGGCACCGTCGATGGATCCCACCACCATCGCCACCGACCTCGAAGCGCCGTGGGGCATGGACTTCTTCGCCGACGGCGACGCCATCGTCACCGAGCGCGACACGCGGCGGGTCCTACGGGTCACACCTGCCGGCGAGGTCACCGAGCTCGGGGTCGTGGCGGAGGCGGAGCCGACCGGCCCCGGCGCGGAGGACGGCCTTCTGGGGGTCGCCCTGTCGCCGACGTTCGAGCGCGACCGGCTCGTCTACCTCTACTTCACCACCGCCGAGGACAACCGGGTCGTCCGCACCACGCTGGAGGACGACCGCCTCGGCACCGACCTCGAGGTGATCCTCGACGGCATCCCGAACGCCGCGCGCCACGACGGCGGCCGACTCGAGTTCGGCCCCGACGGCTACCTCTACATCTCCACCGGCGAGACCGCCGATCCGCCGCTGGCCCAGGACAAGGAGTCCCTCGGCGGCAAGATCCTGCGGGTCACCCCCGACGGCGACCCGGCGCCGGGGAACCCGTTCGGCACCGCGGTCTACTCCTACGGACACCGCAACGTGCAGGGACTCGCCTTCGACGACGCCGGGCGGCTGTGGGCCTCGGAGTTCGGCGACCAGACCTGGGACGAGCTGAACCTGATCGAGGCCGGCGGCAACTACGGCTGGCCCGAGGTCGAGGGCAAGGGCGGGGCGCCGACCTACGTGGACCCCCAGCAGACCTGGGCGACCGACGACGCCTCGCCGTCCGGACTGGCCTACGCCGACGGCTCGCTCTGGATGGCCTCGCTGCGCGGCGAGCGGCTGTGGCGGGTCACCGTGGAGGGCAAGCGCGCGGTCGACCCGCGCGACTACTTCGTAGGCAAGTACGGCCGGATGCGCACGATCGCGGTCGCCCCCGACGGCACGCTGTGGTTCACCACCAGCAACCGGGACGGCCGCGGGACCCCGGCCGAGGGTGACGACCTGATCCTCCAGATTCGGCCCGAGGCCTAGTGCCGCGTCCCAGAAGTTCTTGGACGGTTCGCGCCACCATGGCACGCACCTCGCGGCACCGGGGATCCTTGGAAGACGCCCGGTATGACTGCGGATCCCCGGCCCCCCGAAGCACACACCCATGAAGACGCCAACCGATCAACAACTTCCGAGACGCGACACTAGTCAGGAGCCCTCGCTTTCGGCGGCCGGCTCGCGCAGATGCGCGGTGAGGGTCTGCATCTGAGCGGTGAGACCCGCCAGCCCGGGAACGTCGAGCCCGGAGCAGCGCAACAGCGTGCGGGTGAGCTCGGCGGTCCGCGGGTAGAGCGCGGAGCCTTCCGGGGTGAGCTCGACGACGACCTGACGCTCGTCGGTCTCCGAGCGGCGCCGGGTGACCAGACCGGCCGCCTCGAGGCGCTTCACCGCGGGCGTGATCGTGCTCGGCTCCAGGGCGAGCCGCTGGGCGATCGCGCTGATCCCGGGGCCGTCGTCCTCCCAGAGCGTGCTGAGCACGAGGTACTGGGTGTAGGTGATGCCGAGCTCGTCGAGCAGCGGCTTGTAGAGCCGCTGGACCGCGATGGACGCGGAGTAGATCGAGAAGCACAGCTGCGCATCGAGCGGCACCGGCGCGTCGCTGGCTGGATCGGTGTGGTCGTTCATCTCGCCTCGGGTGGTGTGGGGGCCGGCGGCCAGTATCGCGGCTGCGCAGACAGCCCGGCGATGGGGGCTTTACAGGTCCTGGACGGATGCGATACAACTTCGTTATCGCGATAAACGTTATCGCACAAATCGAAGGGATGTGGAAGCCATGGCACTCACCGAGGGTGGCGTGAAGAACGTCGTACTGGTCCACGGCGCGTGGGTCGACGGCTCAGGCTGGCAGGGGGTCCACGACGACCTGACCGCGCGCGGGTACAACGTCCGCGTCGTGCAGCACCCCACCGCCTCGCTGGCCGACGACGTCGAGTACGTCAAGCGGGCGCTCGCCCGACTGGACGGCCCCGCCGTGCTCGTCGGCCACTCCTACGGCGGCGTGATCCTCTCCGAGGCCGGCAACGACCCGCGCGTCTCCGCCCTGGTCTACGTGACGGCGTTCGTGCCCGAGGCCGGCGAGTCGGTGCTCGACCTGATCGCCGACCCGCCCGCCGGCTCGCCGGTCCCCCCGATTCTCCCGCCCGAGGACGGCTTCCTCTACCTCGATCGCGAGAAGTTCCCCGCCTCCTTCGCCGCCGACCTCTCCCCCGAGGACGCCCGCTTCATGGCAGACGCGATGCCTGGGTGGGGCGTGGCTGCCGCCGAGGCCAAGGTGAGCGACCCGGCGTGGAAGTCCAAGCCGAGCCACTACCTCATCGCCCGCGACGACCAGATGCTCGCCGAGCCGCTCCAGCGCCGCATGGCCGAGCGCGCCGGCATGCCGATCGTCGAGGCCCCCGGCAGCCACGCCGTCTACGTCTCCCAGCCCGCCACCGTCGCCGACCTGGTCGAGATCGCCGCCCACGCCGGAGCCTGAGCCCCGGCCCGCCTCGGAGGTTGAGCAAGCCGGGAGGGCGAGGAACGAGCTCGCCTGACGACCGAGTGCCGACGAAACCCTCGCGAGCCTCCGGAGGTTGAGCAAGCCGGGAGGGCGAGGAACGAGCCCGACCGGCGCCGACGAAACCTCCCAAGCCTCCCTCGGGAACGCTGGCAAGGACGGGTGCCGGGGTTTCGTCGGCGCTCGCTGGCGACGGCGAGACGATACCCTCGCGAGCCTCCGGAGGTTGAGCAAGCCGGGAGGGCGAGGAACGAGCCCGACCGGCGCCGACGAAACCTCGCAACCGGCCTCAGGAACCCTGGCAAGGACGGGTGCCGGGGTTTCGTCGGCGCTCGCTGGCGCTCGCTTGCTCAACCTCCGGCCTCGCGTTGGCAGCGCCGGTTGCCGGGGTTTCGTCGGCGCTCGCTGGCTGTTGTGGGTAGGGAGGTTGGTGACAGCTCGGCGTGGCGGGGTGGGTAGAGGGCCTTTCCGCGTGTTCGGTGTGT